>JAIUMH010000014.1 GCA_022565635.1 Flavobacteriaceae bacterium
GGAAGTGTTTTCATCTAAAATTAATCCATTTTTATTTGTTTTTACATTTTGCAACCACGAAAACGAATATTGGCTAACTTGTCCGTGGATTATGTTTTTTTCACCAATCCATTTATGTAAACATCCTGTAAGTAGATGTTGGTAATTATACGGTATTTGATTGTTTTTGCTTTTCAATTTTAAATGGATTCTCATATTTTCAATTTACTTTATTTATCGTACTGATTACTTGCTTTTCATTCTGCCACTCCCCAATTTTTAATAGCGTTTTTAGCATGCTTTTAATTTAATAGCTACCTAAACAAAAAAAGAATTTGAATGAAGCTTAGGTTAGCGTTAGTTTATAGGGCTAAAATTAGGATTTTTCTTCGAAATAGAAAAACAAAGCGTGATTTTTATTTCAAAACCCCTCATTTCTAACCAAATAGATACGTAAAAAACATCAATCATCACGCAAACCCCTCAGCTAAACTGCACTATGCGAAGATTCTAACTTCGCATCCACTCACACCTAACACACCATAAAAATTATCTAAAGTAATTTAAATACCAATTTAATTAAATGTGGTTAATAAAGCGTAATTGGTTTTTTCTTAGATGTCGCTGTGATCAATTTTGCATCCCATACGTGTGGGACGAAAATTGTAAACAAGAAAAAATGAATGAGCTAAATAGCGTTGTTTAATGATTAAATTAGATTAATCCACAATCCCCATCTTCCTTAACAAAAACGAAGCATTCATGTTTTTACAAATGCCGGGTTTCATGAGGTAGTCAAAGTCTAATTCGTCGTTATAGATGTTGGCATCAAAGTAGAAATTTTTTACCTGAGGATAATCTTCTGCAATTTCACAAAGACTTAAATCGTGTGTTGCAATTACGCCAACCGATTGATACCGCAAAAGCTTCTTCAAAAAATCTTTTGAGCCGTTAGCTTTATCGGTAGAATTAGTGCCTTTTAAAATTTCGTCTAACACAATAAAATAAGTAGATTGTTTTAAGCGCTCAACAATAAATTTTAAGCGACTCAATTCGGCGAAGAAATACGATGCTTCATCGGCTAAAGAATCCATGGTACGCATGCTTGTAATGAGTTGTATAGGCTGATATTTTACGGAAGAAGCACATACGGGAAAACCAACATTAGCCATTACAATTTGTAAAGCAACGGTTCTTAAGAAGGTGCTTTTTCCTGCCATATTAGCTCCTGTAATAATTAAGAAGTTGTCTGGACCTATTTCTACGTCATTTTTAACTGCAGTTGCTGGATCAATTAAAGGATGAACAGCTTGTTGCGCGCTAAGAATATTGCCTTCATTTTGAAGTTGTGGATAGGTGTATGTTGGGTGGTTGTAAGCAAAATTCCCTAGCGAATTGTAAGCTTCAAATAAATGAACCACTTCAATCCAACGTTGGTATTTATTACCGTGTTCTTTGATCCATTTTTCAATAGGGTGAGATTTTTGTAAATCCCATAACAAAAAACCATTCAATACAAATCCGAGTAAGAAATTATTGCGTTGCTCTAAGGCATCAATTCTTTTTGAAAACTGATGCATGAGTTGTGATGATGAGGCGTTATCAGTTTTTACATCGGCTTGAAATTCTTGAAGTAAAACAGAAGAAAAATGTTGATTTTCAATGTGTTTAACCAAGTTAGAATACTGCTGAAAAATACTTTGCGCCTGATTGGCAAAACTGGATAATTTTTGTGTTTTGCCAATAAAAACCCCGGTAATTGCCAAGCCTAAAACAAACCAAAGTAAAAGTTGAGATAAGCCGATAATATCTAGGAAAAGCAAGATAAAAACCACCACCGATAAACCTGAAAAAACAAATGGAAACCAGCGCATAATTTTAGGAACAAATGCTTTGTAATCGAGTAAAGAGGAAGCTACTTTTTCTGGTGAAGTTTCTGTATTCACCAATTGCGCTTCGGCTGAAAACGACTGCCTAAATTCTACTTTTTCTGCTAATTCCTGTATGGCAGATTGCTTTTCTTCTATGCGCTGAATGTTGTTGGAGGTTAAGATTTCAGCTAGCTTTCGCTCTGCGCTTTTCAAGGAAGTTCTGTTCAGGTATTGAAAAAAACTTCGCTCTCCAAACAAATCAATATCGTGCGCATATTCATGGGTTTGGTCTAGGTATTCTTTACCCGTTTCTTGGTGAGCAAAATCTCTATTAAGGACTTTAATTTCATTTTGATTAAGGGCAATTAAATTTTGTAATTTGGCTTTTTGATGCTTTAAATTGGTGTGTCTATTCACTAAAAACACAAATAAGGCAATACCTACAACAATACAACCTAATACCCATTTAGCTTCTCCCCAAAAAGAATAAATAGCATACGCCAAACTTAAAAAAACAGCAAGGCGAATTAAACTAGAAATTAGCAACTTCTTTTTTTGATGCTTCAGCTGAAGTTCAAATTTTTTGATTGCTTCTATATAGGTTTGCATGGGCTTATTCATGGGCAGATGGAATTTTCATTTGGTCTATAAATTCTTCAACAGAGAGGGCATTTTCAACCTCGTACTCGCCAATTTTTGTTCGTCTTAATCGGCTTAAATGCGCTCCAGATTCAAGGGCTTTTCCAAAATCATGAGCTAGACTTCTAATGTATGTTCCTTTAGAGCAAGTTACTTCAAAATCTAATTGGGGTAAATCTTCACGGGTAATTACAAAATCATGAATCATCACTTTACGGATAGGAATTTCAACATCCTCGCCTTTTCTAGCATATTCATAAAGGCGTTTTCCTTCCTTTTTTAAAGCGGAAAAAACAGGAGGTTGTTGGTCTATTTCGCCTTGAAATTGAGCCACCGCTTCTTGAATTTTTTCTGAATGAATGTGGTCTATCTCAAAACGATGATCAATTTCGGTTTCTAAATCATAAGAAGGGGTTGTTGCGCCAAGATGAAATGTTCCGGTGTAAGTTTTGGGCATGCCCATATATTGATTGATTTCCTTGGTTTTTTTTCCTACACAAATAATCACTAATCCAGTGGCTAATGGGTCTAAAGTACCCGCATGGCCCACCTTAATTTTTTTGATTCCAAATTTCTGTTTGATGATCCATCGCACTTTGTTGACCAATTGAAAGGAGGTCCAATGCAGAGGTTTATCAAAAAGGAGAACTTGACCAGCTTGATAGTCTTCTAAATTCCATTGATGGAACATACGGTTTACTTTTGGTGTGGGTTGAGTAAAATAGCGTAAATTTCTACAGCAAAACCAATAATGATTAATATGGGCGCAAGGCGAATTCTTCTCCAACTAAAAATTTCTGGATTAAACACGTTGGGATCGTCACTACCGCCACCCGCCATCAATATAAATCCTAAGGTAATAATGCCAACACCAATAAGCATAAAGATGTAATTTTTTTTCTCAAAGATGAATTCATTTTGAACACCTCCTTGTGTTTTTGCTTGGTATTTTGATTGTTTTTTATTGGCCATAATATGTTAATAATAAAGTTCGTCTGTTCTTAAATTGAGGAAACGCTGGGTAGCAAAAAAGGTGCTGATCCAAGTAATTAAAATTCCTAGCACAAGAACCCCTGCAAATATAGCTAAAATGATGATTTCATCACTTAAAATCTGTAATTCTGGGAAGCTTTGGTTGAGATAATACAACAAAACAGCCATTCCTGCTAAGGCTAAAAAGGCTCCTAAAACACCTAATTTTATACTTTTCCAAATAAAAGGTCGGCGTATAAATCCTTTGGTGGCGCCAACCATTTGCATAGTTTTTATGATAAAACGCTTGGAGTAAACCGATAAGCGAATGGAGCTATTAATTAGCAAAACAGCAATAAAAGTAAAGGCTCCACTAATCAACAAAATCCAAAAACTCAATTTTTTAATGTTATCGTTTAAAAGTGCAATTAAAGGTTTGTCGTAATCTACCTGATCAACAAAGTCGTTTTCCAGCAAGTCGCGAGTAATTTCTGCTATTTTTACCTCAGAAACATAATCGGCGTTAAAATACACATCAATTGAATTTTGCAGTGGGTTGTATCCTAAATATTCCATAAAGTCCTCCCCTATTTCTTTGCTAAATTCTTGAGCGGCTTCTTCTTTTGAAATAAAAGCTGTAGATTTGGTGTATTCGGCCATGGCTAACGACTTTTCAAGCTGGTCTATTTCAACTTCTTTAGCGGTATCTTTCAAGTAAATACTCAAAGCAATCTGCTCCTTAAAATGGTCGGCTACTTTTTTGGTATTCAGCACCAAAAGTCCAAGCATGCCCACCAAAAACAAAACCAAAGCAATACTTAGTACTACAGAAAAATAGGAGGATATAAGGCGCCTACGTTGGTATCTTTCAAAAGATGTTGACATGTTTTTTATTTAAAACGGTAAAAATAGGAAAGTTATTACAGAAAAGCGGAAATTAAGACTATGAAATTTAGATGACGAAGGATTCAAGCCAATTAAATATACTAGGATGTCTATTGTTCTTGTATATTTATTCTCATTTGGTTCAGCCTTTTGCCTTTTATTAGAAAAGAATTATTCTGATGTAAATTAGAAAAAACAACCTGTGTATTTGGGATTTTTAAAACAGCATTAAATATTATTGATCAACCAAAGTATTTTTTACTTCTCTATTTAAAAAATAACCCGTTACAATAGTTGAAATAACATCGGCTAAAGGAAAGGAAATCCAAACGCCAAAAACACCAAAATACTTAGGTAATACCAAGACCAGCGGAATAAAAAAGAAGCCTTGTCGTGTAAGTGTGAGCAAAAGCGCTGGAGTGGCTTTTCCTATAGCTTGAAAATACGCTGAACCAATCAATTGTAAAGAAATAATAGGAATTGCGGCAAACACCCAACGCATTGCCGATGGAGTTCTTTCTAAAACAGCTTGATCTTGGGTAAATACCGAAACGATTTCTTGTGGAAAAATCATAATTAAAGCAAACACAAAAATAGCTACAATTGATGCATACAGTATGGCTTTATTAATGGTTTCTCTAACTCGCTCATACTTTTCTGCTCCATAGTTGTAGCCTGCAATGGGCAAAAAGCCTTGAGTAACTCCTAAAACAGGGAAGAGTGCAAAAACCAACATCCTAGAAATAATGGCATAAGTAGTTACGGCAGACTCTCCTTCTAACTCAAATAAAATATTGTTGAGCAATAAATAAATTACACTAACCACCGCTTGTCTGGATAAGGTAACCATGCCCAACGAGCCTATTTCTCGCAAGGTTTTTAAGTGAAGTTTTAGGTGAGCGAAGTTAATTTTTAATTGCGAGTGTTTAGAAAGGAAAAAATAAGTCACCCAAATTAAACAAAGTACGTAAGAACCGGTTGAAGCCCATGCAGCACCGTGCATTCCCATATCAAAACCTTTGATTAAAATAACGTCTAATGCTAAATTTCCCACCGATGGAACAATCATAGCAATCATGGCAAATTTGGGCTTTCCTTCAGCTCTAATTACGGCATTGCCCATCATGGCTAAACCTAAAATAGGTACACCGTAAAGTACTATTCTGTAATAAATTTTGGCGGGTTGGTAAATTTCACCTTTCCCCCCAAAAGCTGGAATAAGTTGATCTATAAAAATCAAACCTAATGTAATCATACTTAGCGTCACCACCAAAGTGATACTAATCTGATTACCGAAAGTCTTTAAGGCTTTTTCTGAATTGGACGAACCTAAAGCTCTAGAAATAATTGAAGCACCTCCAATACCAATGGCCATACCCAAAGCGGCAATAAAAAATGAAACAGGTAAAACTACGTTTATAGCGGCTATAGCGTTGGGACCAATCCAGTTTCCAACAAAAATAGTGTCCACCAAAATATTGATGGACATGACTAAAATACCTATAGAAGCAGGCACAGACTGTTCAATAATTAATTTGCTTATGGGTTTTGTACCCAGCTCGTCAGCCTTTGCCTTTGGGTGTTTCATTTATGAATAGGATTAGACTTGTGCGGCAGGCTCTTCTTTATGCGCCCATTCATCAATCCATCTACTCATTGTTTTTACCCAATCTTCACGATCATTTAAACAAGGAATAAAAGTGAACTTTTCACCACCATTTTCTTCAAAAATCTCTTCTCCTTCCATAGCAATTTCTTCTAAGGTTTCTAAACAATCTGAAACAAAAGCAGGCGTAGCAATCGCCATATTTTTTATTCCATCTTGAGCCATTTTTTCTATGGTTCTATCGGTGTAGGGTTTCAACCAAGGATCAAAACCTAACCTAGATTGAAAGCTAGTGCTATAAGTTCCTTCTTTCAGGTTGAGTTTTTCAGCCACTAATCGGGTAGTTTCAAAACATTGATGACGGTAACAAAACTGATGCGCTTTAGAAGGGGTTTGGCAACAACTTCCATCAATTTTACAATGGCTTTTTGTGATATCGCTTTTTCTTATATGGCGTTCTGGAACTCCGTGGTAAGAAAATAGCAAATGCTCGTAATCAGTATTTTCAATTTTTTCTATGATGCTCCTTGAAAGTACAGTAATGTAGTCTGGATGATTGTAAAAAGGAGGCATCACCGTTAAATTCATTTTAGGGAAATGTTCATTTCTCAATTGCTCTGCCAGCACAATTATGGTTTCTGTAGTAGCCATAGCAAATTGTGGATAAAGAGGCACTAAAAGAACATCATCAACGCCTTTATCATGCAACTCTTTAAGTCCGTTGTGTATAGATGGTTCTCCATAACGCATAGCCAAAGAAATAGGCACACTGGTAAAACTGTCTATTTTTTCCTGAAGGCGCTCAGATAACACAATTAAAGGAGAGCCTTCCTCCCACCATATTTTTGAATAGGCTTCAGCAGATTTTTTAGGTCTAGTGTTCAGCACAATTCCTTTCACTAAAATAGCTCTTAAAATATAAGGCAAATCAATAACACGCTCATCCATTAAGAATTCATCCAAATAGGTTTTAACGTCTTTTGGATCTGTGCTTTTAGGAGAGCCTAAATTCACCAATAAAACTCCTTTCATAGTTTTTGTTTATTTAATTGCAAAATAACATAGATTATAGTGAATATTATATAATTTAAAATTAAAATTTGAAGCTCATTTCCTCTTCAAAGCTAAGGTTCTAATTATTTTTCACCAGGATAAGGAACGTAACCTTCATCATTAGGAATTTTTGGAAACTTTTTTTCAATCCAATCTTTTTTTCTGAAATGCAGTAACCTACCTACCATAAAATTACCAATGTTGGCCGCTCTCTCTTCTATTATTAAAGCTGTATTAGACATTTTTTATTTTTTTTAAAATTTAAAGAATTAACTGAACTTTCAAAAATTCAATATTCAACTAATATTCTTCTTAACTGATTTACTTGTTTTCTATTTTGAACTCATAGTGCGCTTAAAACGGATAACCAATAGCAAAATTAAGAAGGGTATTGCCCGGTTCAAATCGCCAGCTTCTTGCAGGACGTTTTAGCGGAGCGGCAAAGTCAAAACGAATCACAAAACCTTGCACATCTACGCGGAGGCCAACTCCTGTACCCATACCTAATTCGTCTAAAAAGTTACTGGAGAATTTTCCTCCTGGTAGCGCTTCGTTATCATTTAGTAACCAAACATTTCCGGCATCATAAAAAACAGCTCCTTTTAAATAGCTAAAAATCGGGAATCTATACTCCAAATTAGCTTCTAGACGTATGTCACCGGCTTGATCAAAGAAAGATTGGCTTCCTGTTTCTGGAACATAACTACCTGGTCCTAGTGAACGTATTCTAAATGCCCTTACGCTATACGGTCCACCTGCAAAATATTGTTTTACAAAAGGTAAGGCTTCAGAGTTTCCATAAGGTAAACCTAAGCCTCCAAAAAGCCTTCCAACTAATTTTTGATCTTCTTCATCTAAATCTATGTTGAATCGGTAGTCAATATCTGCTTTTACAAACTGGGCAAATTCAGTTCCAAAAATTTTTCTGGTTTCTTCTTTTTCACGTGCAAATAAATCAACTGTATTTCCAGCCGATTCAAAATTGAAATTGAAAAAATTCTTCCACACTTGGTCTTCTTTTAATTGACTATAAGTAAAGGAATACACCAAACCTGCTATAAACTGTTGGTCAAAACTTCTCCTTAAAAAGGGATTATTGTCCAGAATTTCTTCAAATTCATTGCTGGTATTTCCTAATTGAACAATTTCTATATTGATAGGTTTAATGTTGTGGTTCACAAATCTGTTCTGGTCCCAGGAATAGCCAAATCCAGTTGAGACTGATGTTAGCGTGTACAATCCTGTTCTATTCAAGTAATCAAAGCCTAGACTAAGGTTGGTTTTAGGAATAGAGTAATCAAACCTCTCATTTAAATCTATGGGAAATAAGAGTCTTGGAAAACTCAAGGTATTTCTCAAACCTAATTGCAATGAACTTAAACCACCCTGGTCTCCTAAAAACTGACGTTCATACCCTCCATTAAGACTTACTTTAAATTGTTCTCCTCCTTTAAATATATTTCGGTTGATATAGGTAAGATTAAGGTTTGGCCCCGTAAAGTTATTTGATTTAGTTACCCCTTGCATTTCAAGTCTTACCGATCGTTTATTGGCGGGTGATAAGTAAATATTACCATTGAGTTTTTGGATGATTTTAGTGGTGTCTAACTCTACTTCTTCATAGTCAATATTCACAAACCTGTACGTTTGTGTGGAGTTTAAGCGTCTACTGGTAAAACGAGAGTTTCTTGGACTGTATAAATCATTAGGCTCAATTCTTAAAAATGGACGTAAACGTTCGGGTTTAAAAAAAACTTCATTTTGAATAAAATGAATGTTGTCAATGGTTACAGTGTCCTTTTCCTTTTCTTTGCTTTTTAAACCTGATTTTGGATAGACATTTAAGTTTTGAATTTCAAAAGCGTAAAGTGATTTTTTGGGAGTTTCTTCTTTCAGCTTCACGTATAAATCAAACTGTTTTTGATCATACGCATTGGTATCTGCTTCAAAAATAACGAAATTAGGATTAAAATTATAATACCCTCTGTCTTTTAGGCAATCATCTAAATTACCTCTTTCTTTTTTGAACTGATCTAAGCTAAACCTACTTCCTGGCTTGAGTTTTGTTGTTTCTAAGTAAGAAGAAATTTCCTCCCAGATGGGTAAGTCTTCTTCTATGTTTTTTTCTAGTTCTAATTTGGCCAAACGGTATGCCTCTTTAAGTTCAATTTCGTAGGTTACACTTGCCCTATTTTTGGAAGTATCAATGCTTACTTCTGAAGAAATTAAAGATTGGAAAAAACCAGAATTTTCGAGTCTATTTTTCATCACTTCCTCTGTATTTTCAACATCTACTTGAGAAAGATAAACGGGTCTTTCGCCAATTTGCTTATTCATGAAACGATTAAAAAAACCAGGTTTTTCTTTTCTGGTTTTATAGTGAAAATACAAACCAGGCCTCATCCATAACACTTTTTTGTTGGGCTTAGGAAAAAGTACATCATCAACTTTTCTGCGCGTTGATTTCTCTATAGATGCCCCTTTATAATTAATTGAAGCTCCTTTGTACAAGACCTCATCTTCAGGAATAAACTTATTAATTGAACATGAAAAATTCAAAAAAAGGATAAACAAAAATGTTATATGTAAAAATTTATTCTTCATTTTCTATTCTTGCTTGAGGGGTAGATTTTGGATCCTCATTTTCATTATTCTTCTCTTGGTCTTGCTCCATTTCTTCTGCTTCTTCAAGCTCTTCTTTTTCTAACTCTTCTAATTTTTTGCTGGTGGCAAACAGAGATTTCCAAAGTTCTTCAAATTCATTAAACTCACGAGTAAAAATCAATGCAATTCCACTAACAAATACTTGGCCATCAATCACATTTTCGTATTCGCTTTTTCTAAAGCCTCTTGCCTTCCATCTTCCATCTTCTGTAATTAAATACTCTACACTTACATTTCCTAAAGCTACATTAGATTCGCCTGGCCGTTGATCTCCTTGAACGTTTACTTGGCTTCCTGCTTCAACAACTAAGCGGTCATTAAACAATTTTTTTTGTGCGCTTACATCTACATCTGTTCGTTCTTGCCCTACACCCGTTTCAAAATCGGTATAGGAATTGATATCAAAATTCAGCTCAATACCTGTGTTACCTGTTAACTTATTAGAAAAAGTATTGAGTTGATCTGCTAAAGCTTGATTCAAGTTGTTTCTAGCTAAAGCAGCGGCCCCACCTTGACTACCATCACTGCCGGATTCAGGGTAAAATCGATTCAAAACCAGCAATGAAAACACTTGTTTGTTCAGCTCATCTTCTTGTTGATTTAACTGATTAATTCTGGCGTAAACCGTTCCGTTGATTGCCGATCTTTGTTCTTCAGGCATGTCTAAGCCAAAACTTAAATAAGGAGAACTTAGGCTTCCTTCTACATCTAAATATACCCAAAAGGGCAATTGCCTTCTGTATCTATTTTGTACAGAACTTGCTTCTGAAGCAATTTGTGAAGCCATTAAAGCAGAAGGAGAAGTGTCTAATTTGTAAACTGCACGTATATCTAAATCAGCATTATACGGATCTCCATACCAACTTACCTTACTGCCTTGTGCTAAACTGAATTTTCTGGTTACTAAGTTGTATAAGTTAATTTCAAAGAAACCTTCATTTACTTCATAAGTTCCTGATAGATCAATATTTCCGTTGGGTTCAACTTGCGCCAATAAATCTCCTTCTCCTTGCAATTGAATTTGATCTCCTGTACGTTGGTTAAAGATTACAGTGATTTTTGCCCTTGGACTAATTTTAATTTTAGCTTCTATATCAAAGCCCTTAATTAATTGATTAAACTCATGTTCTGTGGTTCTTGTTAAAATGTCATCTGGATTTGATTTATTCACAAACATAACCACTCCTTCACGGTCCACCACATCGGCTTGAGATTCTGGAATCACAAATGTAAAATCGGTTGATTTATTGAGTTTAAAGTCTAATTCTAATTTTGGAATATTTAAGTTTCCTGTAAGTTGAGCGTTGAGGTCAAAATTTACTTTTCCATAATAAGCGGTGCTTTCATCTCTTTCAGCATCTAAAAGCTGAAATTTTTCTGCCTTAAAGTTAAGGTCAAACTTAGGATTAGAAAGGGGATCGATGTAAATTTTTCCTGTTGTAATGAATTTGTTTTTTTGAGCATCGGCAATAGTAAATTTTTTAAACTCAATTTCATCTTGGTTAAAGCTTACTTTTTCGTCTCCAAAATAAAATTTTGTATTCACTGCTTTGGCCTTAAACCCTAAGTCCTTCATTCTTATGTCTCCACGATAAGTGAGTTCATTAGTAGGCCCTTTTAATTTAAAATCAGAACTTATTTCTCCCTGGCTTTCTTCAATAATTTCAGGTATATAAAACTCCACTAAACTTAAGCTTAAACGCTTTAATTGTGCTCCAACATCAAGTGTAGGTTGTTCGTTCTCATAAAAGTATTTACCTTGGGCAAAGAGTTCTATTTGCTCTCCTAGGAGTTCCATTTCAGTGGCATAAGTATTGCTTCCATCGGCTGAAGCATGAAGTTGAAATCTACCTATTTCTTTTTCTTTAATATATAAATCATCAATACTTAGGTCCGCTAAAAAGCCAATTTGTTCAAAAGGTTTGACAACAATTAAGTCCCCATTAATTTCGCCTTTTGCAAATAAGGCATCAGGATGAAAATAACTGGTAAGGGTTCCTAATTTAAAATTATTAAATAAAAGTCCAAAATGCTCATCTTCAACAGATAAATCATTCCTAATAGCTAACTTTTGCTGTTTTCTCTCAATTTCAAAATTACTAAAGCTTAGACTTTGATTTCCAAATTGAATATAATTTTTGGGATGTGCTTCCCAGTTTTGGCTGTTTAAAATCAATTCATCATCATCTAAACTATACACCCAATACTCTTCTTCTTTTTCAATAAAAGAACGAATATAAAAGAAAGGATCATCTCCTTGAAAAGCTTCTAAAGTAAGTTTCCAAAACTCGTCTTCATACTGCCCAGAAAATAAGGTTTTTGCTATTTGAAATCCACCGCTTTCTAATTGATCAAAACCAAAACTAAAATCGGCTTTTGTAGGATTGGCATTAACATTTATAGCTAACTTATTTAGCTCAATATCTTTATAAATTAAATGAGGTAAACTCACATTAGCTCGTATTTCGTTTTTTTCTTCTTTAAAATCAAGGCTGAGTTTTAAGGTATCCATTTCTTTCAAGTCCGCTAAATAAACTTCACTTAACAAGGGAACATTAACCAGTTGCATGTCCCATTCTAAATCAATTTTAGACGCATCTATTTCTTCCTCTTCAGGAGTAAAGTCAGTGATGTACTTTTGGATATAATTCCAACTGGCTTCCACTAGGTCACTAGGATGTTTATTGGCTTTCAATTGGGTATTTAAAAACTTACTCTTTGTTTTTAAGTTGGTGTGCTTGGGGCCTATTTGAGCTTCTAAGTCTAATCCGTTAAGTTGGTAAGAGGTGTTTTTATACATGCTTACAAATTCAGGAATGCTCAATCTAAAATCAAATTCTTCTGGGATTCCTCTAAATTCTGATTGAACTGTGAACTTAGCTTTGATATCCTCATTAAGCCAACCTAAATTATAAAAGTCAATTCCATTTACCACTAATTCAGGCTGAAATACATAGAAATTATCTGCTAGTTCAACAGTTGAGTTAAGTACAAAATCTAAGTTTTCATCTTCAAAAGTTAAAGAAAAATCACCTTTGCTATCTTGAAGCTTTGATTTTACTTGAAGCCCAGCAATAGAATAATTATTCAATTCAAACTGTTCAATATCCAAAGAAAAATCGAAATCAATATGGGCTACATCTTTATACTTTCCCTTTGACTCAAAATGCACGCTTAACGGACTTAAATTATCATTTTGAAGTATTTTCTCCAATGCTAATTCCTCAATTTGAGTTGAAAAATTAAAATCAATTTCTTCTCCTAAATTTACATTTCCAGCTAAAGCAAGATTACCCAAATCGGTTTTCAGCTTAGATTTTGTGGTCCACAAGTTGGCTTTGTTTTTTAGGCTTCCTTGTAAGTTAATAGCATTAGGTAAAGTTAGGTTATCGACGTATTCTTCATCTAGCCAAACCAAGATATCCTGTTTGTTAGTTTGAATTTGATAAGTATTCAGTTGGAAGCTTTGAATATCTTTTAAGGCATGCTGAATTCCTCCGGCAAGATTGATTTTTGTCTTATTCCATAGAACAAAGGAAGGCTTAATTTCTAAGTTTTCTGAACTTCCCTTCATTTCAATTTTAGATTGAATAGGGTGTCTGGCTAACTTTACTAAAGCATCGTTTTTTTGGAAGTTAGGAATTAACTTCTCCAATTCGCTTAACTGAAAATAACCCGCTAAATTTAGGTCAAAAAACGAAAAGTTTTCAGGCTGGTTAATAAAATCTGAAAGTTGTGAAAATTGAATGGCTAAATTACCTCTTAGCTCATTTTCAAGCGCATTGATTTGAAGTTGTTCCAATTGAATTCCTTGGTCAGAAACCTGTAATTGAAGTCTTGAATTTTTAAGCGAAAGCCCCGTAAACTCCTCAAATTGAAATTGTTTTAACTGGGCTTTTAAATTTTTATCTGTAGGCACATAGCTTACTTTAGCTAATTCAAAATAAAGCTGGTCTAACTGAAAATTACCTGCATCAAATGCTTTTTTACTTAAACCTTCGCCTTTTGTGGTTTGTGTAAATTTCTGATTTTTTATCAATAATTGGTCAAAGGCAATTTCCCAATCTGGCCATTCAAAGCTAACTTCCTCATTGGTTTTCTCTTTCTCATTATCTTTTGGAGAGCTTACATTCATATTGACCACAGCATCGTTAAGAATCAAATCCTTCCAAGAAACTTTTTTCTGATCCAGGTTGAGTTCAATTAAATTCCAATTAAAATTGCTTATAAAAGCTGAATAATCATCATCAAAAAACTGTATTTCAGTATTCAATTTAGAAAGTTGGAAGTTGTTAATTTTTAAATTGGGTAAACTTTGATCTATGGTTTTCTCATCTCCTGATACTTCAGCTACTTTTTCTACGGCATACTGTTTCAGTTGAAGGTCTGAATTCCCAAGGAAAATTTCATCAATTTCAAAATTTAAATTACTGAGGTCAAAAACGTCAATGCGCACTAAAAAATCACCCAAATAAATTTCTGCATCTAGGCCTTCCTCTTCATCCAGGTAACTTAGGTTTGTGTTTGTTAATTGAATTTTACCAAGCAAAAATTCAAGTTCGCTTTCGCTTTCTTCCTTATCTTCTTCCTCTGAAGCAAAGGCATAAATTAAAAACTGATAGTTAAAATCTTGGTTTTTATTTCGGTAGATTGTTGATTCAAGTCCGTTAATATGAATGTATTTAAGATCTATTTGTTGCTGTTTAAAAATAGTCATTAACGGAATGCTTAACTCTAACTCATCAAAAGAAAGCAGGGTTTTTTGGGCCTGATCTTCCAGGTAAAGTCCCTGAATATTAAGGTTACCATCAAAGGTAAGAAAGAATTTATCAATGCTAAATTTGGTAGCTGTTTGTTTACTTACGTATTTGGTTACTTGATGGATGATTTTATCTTGACCCCAAGGACTTCTTATTACCAAAACCAGCGTAGTAAAAAGCAACGCCAATACAAGGAGTGATTTCCCTATAAAGTGCAGTATTTTCTTACCTAAGCTTTTTTTCTTTTTATCCACTGGCTCAATCTAATCAACTTCAACTAATTATTCTGCAAATGTAAAGTTAATAAGCTGAGTTTAGTGAGAATTAGGCTTTCAAAATTTTCAAAAATAATCTTTTTTAAAACCCAAAAAGTAAGAAATTATGCATGATTAACCTGAATAAAATCCATATGCTTATTCTACCTTAACCACTTCAACTGCTTCTTTTTGCAAGTAAACTAAAAATAGTTTTTCCACCTTGTAGTCAAGTGTTTCTACAATTTGTTGATAAACTTTAATTTGTTCTTGATGCAATACATTTGGGCTACCGGTTTTATAATCTATAATCACCGCTTTTTTGTTTTGTAAACACAAACGGTCTGGCCGATATAGTTTTCCTTCAAAAGCAATGTCCTGTTCGTTTTTCACTTCCCAGTCACTTTTAAAATAAGTTTTTAATTCAGGATGTTGAATAACAGATTCTATTTGTTGGGTGTAATAAGAAAGTTTTTCTTGATTAATAATTCCTTGATTTATAGCGGTTTTTAAACTTAAACTTATTTCATTAGCATGTTCAATTTTTGAGAGAATCCAGTGAATAATATTCCCTTCTTCAAGCGCTTCTTGGCGTTCATCTTGCCATAAATTTACTCCCTGACCTGCAAAATTCAACTCTTGGCGAATGCTTTTTGCTGTCAATCCAAATTTCCTATCTTGGTGGGTTGTAGATTTTTCCTTCTGAAAAGAGGAATTAAAATCAACTTGCTTGCCAAATGTATAATGCAGTTGACCTTCTTCAAAAACTCCTTTTTCAACCAGGTAATCTTGAAGTAAACTTGCGTATGTGTTTTTGTCAAAAGCTAGACCATCTTTACCTGTTTTACAAGAGGATAAAATGTACATTTCTTTTGAAGCACGGGTTAAAGCAACATAAAACACATTTAAATCTTCTAAGGTTTTTTGACTTTTCCAATGTTCAAAAAGCGGTAGTAAATGGGTTGGTAATATTTGCTCTAAGCCATCACTTCCGTTAATTAAAGCAAACGGAATAGGATAGTTTTCTAAAGGAATCCAAAAGCGTTCTTTGGTTAAATTGCCAATTTTTTGATCTAAGTAAGGAATAATCACCACCGGAAACTGAAGGCCTTTACTTTTATGTATGGTCATAATTTGCACTGCATTTTCTCCCGCCGGTGCGCTGATGCTTTTTTTGTCTTTTTGTTTCTCCCAATACTTAACAAAGCTTCCTAAATCAGATTCGTTTTTGGTGCTGAACTGAAAAATTTCATCTAAGAAAAACAACAAATGTGCAGAAGCTTTTTCATGTAAACCAAAACTTTGTATGGCCATTTCTACCGCATCATAAACCGGTAAACTCTCAAATTTTTCAATGGAGAAATCTATGTTTAAATCCTTCAAAATAGCCTGTAAAGAAGACTTATGAATCTTGTTTTTTAAACTTTCTAAATCAACTTCCAATGCATTGAAGCCATGCAAATATTGAATCACTTTGTATTTGTATTCGTGTTCATTGGGCTGTTGAATTAATTGCATTAAATGAAACAAAAATTGAACTTCGGTATGGTTATGAATTAACAAAGTTTCTGAAGAAATAATAGGAATTCCTTCTTGGCTGAGTTTTTCTGCAATGGTTACCCCTTCTTTCTTACTGCGGACCAAAATACAGCAATCAGCATAATTTAAGTTTCGCTCATTCACGCACTGGCGAATAATTTTACTTACTTCTTCTGGAAAGACTTCATTTTTTTCATTCGCGTCAGCCGATTCTAAAAACGAAACCTCAACATATCCATTGGTTTTTGAAGTATTTTCAATTTGATTTTGCTGGGCTTTTGAAAACAAATCTTGAATTAGCTCTTGCGGGTAATACTTGCTTACAAAATCAAATAAGCTATTGTTAAAATGAATGATTTGATACTCGCTTCTAAAATTGTATTCCAGCTGATGCACTTGTATAGGAAATAGCTTGTTTTCTTCAGATGAAAGTTCAATAAATTGTTGGGCGTCACCTCCTCTCCAAGCGTAAATAGACTGTTTGGCGTCTCCAACCAAGGTCAAACTACCCGGCAGATTATTGGCATAAACACCCGACAGCGCATCTAAGGCTAAAGGTTGTATGTTTTGCCATTGCATTTTAGAAGTATCCTGAAACTCGTCTATAAAATAATGCTGAAACCTGTCGCCTAAGCGTTCATAAATAAAAGGCGTAGGCTGATTTTTAATCTGCTCACTAATCTTTTGATTAAAATCTGAAATTAAAAGTAAATTTCTGTCTTTTTTTATATTCTGAAGAAAATTTTCAACCAAATTCAGCAAAGCCAACTGAGTGAGGTTTTTAATGATTTTTTGTTTCAATTGAATTTCTAAGTCAACATCTCTACAAGCGTAAAACAAATCGATGATTTCATTTTTAATACCATCAATAATTGACTTAATATCCTCTTTTTCCTTTTTGTTGTAAAACTTGGCTGTTTCTATGTTAGTTTGCCATTGAGCATCGTAAACTTTGTTTATACTTCCGTTTTCCTTTATTTTTTTAAAATAGTTAGGAAGGGTTGATCGGGTAAAATGCGTGTTTTTTAAATTGTTTTTTTCCAGTAGTTCAAAAAACTCTTTTGCCTTTTGTTGATTGGTTTTTATAGCCTTTTCAATTTCAGAAAAAAGCTGTTTTTTGGTAGTAGAAAATGCAGCAATTTTAAAATGACGCAACGCCTGCACTTGTTGATAGTGGTTTTCATTGAGAAGAATTTGAGCAATTTCAAAAATATCTAAACTGATGTCGCCACTTTTATCTTCAGAAGTTTTTTCAATTACAAAATCAATTAAAACCTGGGTTAATTCTTGGTCCTCCCCAGCTTGATCAATTAATCGTTCAACAGCTTCCTGAAGTAAATCAAGGGTATTTAATTCAATTTCAAAATTGGTAGATAAGCCCAAATCTTTGGCAAAAGTTCTAATAATTCTATGGGTAAAAGCATCAATTGTAGAAATTTCAAAACCAGCATAATTGTTTAATATATTTCGAAGAATGAAGCGTGATTTTTTTTGAATTTCTTCATCAGAGGCCTGAACCTTTTCTTTTAGTTTCTGGTAAAAATCTTGATTATCGCCATCTGTTTTTCCTTCAGCAAAATCCATTAAATAGCCTAAAATTCTGCTTTTCATTTCGCCAACGGCTTTGTTGGTAAAAGTAATAGCCAACGTTTTCTGAAATGCAAAATAATCTTCGGTGGTGTAGAGCAAACTCAGGTAATCTACCGCTAAGGTAAAAGTTTTACCCGATCCGGCTGAAGCGTTGTACACTTTAAAATTGACGCTGTTTTCCATAGGTGAATTTTCAAAATGTGAAAGTACTAATTTTAGGTGAATTTTCAGGGGTTAAATTTCAGCTCATTCATTGCTTACTTATTTTTAGGTTTTTTTGGGGGGAGCCTTATGTCTGATAGTGATAGTTTGATTATACTAGTGTTAGTGTAGTTTGATTTCTAAATTTGTTTTTGTTCCAAAAGTATTATATTTGTTATCCAGAAAAACAAATAAATCCAAAATTGAGTTTTTTAAAAAACAAATCAGAATTTAATTTAGATGCATCATCGTTATTAATAGAGAATAATTATTATGCACCAAGTGTTCATTGCTCATACTATTCTGTTTTTCAAATGTTAAAATATAGGTTTGTTCTTTTCAAAGAGATCTCCTATAAAACCTTTACACAAAATAGTGTGAGTGACAGAAGAACATCTCACAAATATTTAATTGACGAATTTTGTTTACATTTGCAAAACAATTCAAAATTCAAACTGTCTGATTTTGAAATACGTAATTTAAAAAGAGATATTGAAGATTTGAAACAATTTAGAATTGAATCAGATTATGAGAATCTTCAAATTTCAGCTGAAGCTAGTAATCAAGCTTTAAGTTTGAGTGAGTCGATTTTAAAAAGAATAAAAAAATTATGATTAAAGAAGTAAATTCATTTTTAATACCTAGGCTAAAAAAATTATTTTTAAGTTTAGAAAATGTAGAGATTTCTTATGCCTACAGAACTTCTACTAATACTCATATTGTTGAGGTTAAGCCAAGCTCAATTTATAGGTGTTCTAAAAAATATATAAGAAAAGAAATGGAGCTTGAACGTGATTTTAATAATAAATTTCCATCTGAAACATTGCTTTTCATAACAGAAGATTCTTTGACTAATATACAATCTCCTGATTTAGTTTTTAAATACAGGATGAACTATAACGTAGATCATTTTCATGCTCCACTCCAATTAGATTCAATTTTGGTTAAAAATGAATTATCAAGAGCACAGGAAACTAACTTAGCATTGGCATCATAATATGGATAACTCTTTTTTTCAGTTTGAACGTTTTACTATACAAAAATCTTTTTTTGAGTTGACACCAACAGAAGAGATTGGTGAGCTTTCTGTTGGTTTTCAGCCAAAAGGTAAGTTAGATTATAATCACGGAAAATTTCATCTTGAACTTGGTATTTATGTATCTGACTCTTCAGAAGCTCTAAAAATAGAAATTGAAACAATAGGTTATTTTAGTTTTGAAAAGCTAGATAGAGAATCTCTACCTGGATTTTTGTTCGTAAACGCTCCAGCTATTTTGTTTCCTTATTTAAGAGCCTATATCTCATCTTTAACAACATTATCTGGTATTCGTCCAATTGTTCTACCAACCTTAAATTTGATTAATTTAAAAGATGATTTAGCGTCTAATATAGAAGAAACTAAACTGTAAAAACAAAGCTCAACTTTACCACAAATGAAACTTTAGTTTGTAATTTTGCGCCATGCAAGGAAATCAATTAAATAAGAAGTCGCTTTTATTTTTGTCTATTTTCACTTTATTTGGATTTAGCTTTATTGCTTATATAATTTTAGGTTTTAGCGATACCTATAACTACGATGAAATTTTTGAAGTTGCTCAACCCTTCAGCAATACATTTTATGGAGTTTTGGTGGGATTACTTACGGGTTTTTTAGGCTTAAGTATATTAAAAGCGCCTATTTTTAATGAAGTCAATCGGTTTTTTGGAAAGCTTTTTAAAGATTTAGATTTAAGTTGGGCAGATGTGCTTTTTTATTCGTTTTGTGCAGGCGTGGGCGAGGAGATTTTATTTCGTGGAGCCCTGCAACCCTTTTTAGGAATTTGGCCAACCGCTATAATTTTTGTGCTTTTGCATGGTTACATTACCCCCAAAAACCTACCCAGAAGTTTATACGGTGTTTACTTGATTTTTGTAGCTGCAGGATTTGGCTATCTCATGGAGTTTTTTGGTATTTATGCAGCTATGATGGCTCACTTTCTTTATGATGTCATTATGTTTGGCTTTTTGAAACGAAAAAACGAAAAAATGGAAATGGATTAAATGATCCATCCTCTTCCAGCTTTTACTCAACACTTTTATATTCAGATAATTAAGAGCAAATTTTAACTTTAGTTCATTGGGTTGCTTTTGTATTGCATAAATTAAAAAGCAACTTTTCATTCCTAAATTCATTAAAAAAATTAGTAAAAGCGTAAATTTGAAATTCACTTTTGCCAACCCAATACTATGCAAACATTTATAGAATCTTATATTGAAAAACACCTCTCAACAGCAGAAGAACTCAACAACTCTACTTTTGTTTTACCCAGTAGAAGAGCCATTGGTTTTTTTAAACGAAGCCTCTTAAAGCATTTTCAGCATAGCTTTTTTATGCCAAAAATGTACAGCATAGAAGATTTTATTGAAGAAATTGCTGCGGTTGAAATCATCAACTCCCTACCAACTAGTTTTGCTTTTTTTGAAGTTTATCAAGACTTAACTCACCCCAATAAACAAGAAAGTTTTGAAGTGGTTTATAATTGGAGTCAATCTTTATTAGCCGATTTCAATGAAATAGACCGATTTAATATTGATGCTACTCAGTTTTTTAGCAACCTAAAAGCCATTAAAGAAATTGAACGTTTTGGCGGTGAAAATGCTACCGAATTAGTGAAGAATTATTACGAATTCTGGGATCAATTACCCAACTACTATCATGCACTCAAGGAAAACCTCAACCAGAAAAACCAAGCTTACCAAGGAATGGCCTATCAAATGGCTCTTCAAAAATTTCCAGCTTACCTAAAAGATCATCCAGCGCATATTCATTTCATTGGCTTTAATGCCCTCAATCAATGCGAGCAACAGATTTTTAAACTGGCTTTAAAAGAAAATCAAGCTTCTGTTTTTTGGGATATTGATCAGTTTTTTTGGAACAACAAAGATTTTTCTGTGCAACAATTTATGCAGGAATATCAAAATTCTTGGTTAAACCAATTGAACTTAAAAATCACCCCTTCTAGTGAAAGTTTTGAAGATGAAAAACACATTCAACTTACGGCTACCCCAAGAAAAATTGGACAAGTAAAGTACGTTGGGCAAATTTTAAGTGAATTTTCTAAAGCAGAGCTTCAAGAAACGGCCATTGTTTTAGCCGATGAAAACTTATTGCAACCGCTTTTAAACGCCATACCCGATCATATTCAGGAAGTCAATATCACCATGGGGCAAGCTTTGGCGCAAACTCCATTGGCTAGTTTTTTTGAAATTTTACTCAAAATTCATCAGCAAAACCTGAGCCAATTGTTTTATCAAGACGTGCTTCAGCTGTTGTCACACCCCATTTTAAAACAAGCTTTTATAAAAGATTTTCAACCTATTGAATCGCATTTCAAAAAAGAAAACATCTTGGTAATTTCAGCCGAAGAATTGATGCAAATTTCAAAGCATAGTTCTTCAGCTTATCAAGAAATCATTCAAATTTTATTTTCTAATTTAAATGATTCGCCTTCCAAATTTCTAGCAATGGCTACGCAAGTTTGTGTGTTTCTGAAATCATTTCAGCAAGAAAATAAGCTTCAATTGGCATATTTATTTTCGTTTTATAGCTTGTTTCAGAAGTTAATCAATTTTACTGAAGAATTTAATTATATTGAAAACTTAGGCGGTTTAAAGCAAATTTATCAAGATGTGCTTCAGTCAGAAACCTTAGATTTTAAAGGCTATCCTGACCGAGGTTTGCAAATTATGGGGGTCTTAGAAACCCGTGTGCTTGATTTTAAAAACCTGATTATTATTGGCGTGAATGAGGGCGTACTTCCCGCCGGAAAATCGCAAAATTCATTTATTCCATTCGATTTAAAAATCAGTTATCAGTTGCCCACCTACAAAGAGAAAGATGCCATTTATGCGTATCACTTTTTTCGCTTGCTTCAACGGGCAAAAAACATTTACGTAACCTACAATAACGACAGCGCAGGAATGGAAAAATCTGAAGCCAGTCGTTTTTTACGTCAATTGGAAATCTACGCACCAAAATCGCATCAAATTACCCATCAAATTGTAGGTATGCCTGCCCAAACAAGTCAAAAATCACTTCAAGAAATCAAAAAAACTCCAGCCATGATTCAGGAAATTAAAAACCTGTTGGCATATGGAATTTCACCTTCAGCTTTAACTACTTACATCAGAAATCCCATCGATTTTTACCAAAAATATTTGCTGAAAATTCGCGAAGCTGAAGAAATTGAAGAAGAGGTTTCTTACCGAGTTTACGGGAATGTTGTGCATCAGACTTTAGAAAATCTATACCAAAATTTAACTGGCAAAATCATCACTGCTGAAGCTGTCAAAAAAATGAAAAAAGGCCTTGAAGAAGAGCTTTTTATTCAATTTCAAGAGCAATTTAATCAGGATGCTATGCTGAAAGGGAAAAATTTACTGTCCCTAGAAATCGCTAAAAATCAATGTCAGCGGTTTTTGAACAGCGAGCTTCAACAAGTTGAAAAATCGGAATTAAAATTGGTGAGTTTAGAACAAGAATTAAAAATCAAATTTCCTATTGAAGGAATGGATTATCCTATTCACTTGAAGGGAACAGCCGACCGCGTTGACCGGGTTGATGGGATGTACCGAATTATTGATTACAAAACAGGTAAAGTATCGCAAACCGATTTAAACATTAATGATTATGCTCTTTTAACGGAAGATTTTAAGAAAGCAAAGGCCTTTCAAGTCTTGTTTTATAGCCTTCTTTTGGAAAATCAATTGAAGGGCGAATTACAGAGTGGAATTATTTCTTTTAAAAACCTAAGTGCTGGTTTTATGAAATTTCAACTGAAGGAAGGAAGAAAAACAATCACCAATGTCATTGATGAAAATGTAAAAAGTCATTTTAAATCTTGCTTAAAAAGTTTAATTTGCGAAATCTTAAATCCTGAGATTCCATTCACTGAAAAAGAAGTATAAAAAGTAGAAAAATATGCGTTGGACTTCCCAAACTAAGGCTCATCCAGAAACTGTGAAACACCTGCAAGAAGTATTGCAAGTAGATTATGCAATTGCTTATTTATTGGCTCAACGAGGCATCACTAACTTTGATGAAGCCAAAAATTTCTTTCGTCCTAATTTAGAAGAATTGCATTCGCCTTGGCTAATGAAAGACATGGATGTTGCGGTGAAGCGCGTTCTTCAAGCCATTAAAAATCACGAAAAAATCATGATTTATGGCGATTATGACGTAGATGGAACCACAAGTGTTGCCTTAATGGATAGCTTTTTTGCGCAATTTTACCAAAATTTGGTACTTTACATTCCCGATCGTTATGCAGAAGGCTATGGGGTTTCTTATCAAGGAATTGATTTTGCTTCAGCGCAGGGAGTCAGTTTAATTATTGCTTTAGATTGTGGAATTAAGGCCATTGACAAAGTAGCTTACGCCAAAGAAAAAAACATTGATTTTGTAATTTGTGACCACCATCGCCCGGGAGAAAAAATTCCTGACGCGGTAGCGGTTTTAGATCCCAAAAGAAACGATTGTAAGTATCCCTACAAAGAACTTTGTGGTTGTGGCGTGGGCTTTAAATTAGCGCAAGCCATTCAGGAAAAACGAGGCAAAGATTTTGAAGATTTACTCCCTCTTTTAGATTTGGTAGCAACCGCCATTGGTTCAGATATTGTTCCTATTACCGGCGAAAATAGAATTTTAGCCAGTTACGGTCTTCAGCTTTTAAATACTCGACCTAGAGCTGGTTTTAAAGCGATTATAGCGCAATCTAAAAAGAAAGAATTTACCATCACCGATGTGGTTTTTATCATTGGGCCAAGAATTAATGCCGCAGGGCGAATGAAACACGCTTTGCACGCCGTTGAATTGCTGATAGAAAAAGACGAAGAAAAAGCGCTTCAAATGGCCAAAGACATTGAACTTTTTAACAATGAACGAAGAACCGCCGATAAAAGCATTACCCAAGAAGCCTTGCTTCAAATTGAAGAAAACCAAGAACAAAAACGTTTTACAAGTGTAGTTTATCAGGAAAATTGGCATAAAGGCGTAATTGGAATTGTCGCTAGTCGTCTAACTGAAACTTACTACAGACCCACCTTGGTTTTTACGAAGTCGGGCGAGAAATTAGCCGCTTCTGCACGTTCTGTAAAAGGTTTTGACGTGTATAACGCCTTAGAAGAAAGCGCCGAATTTATTGAACAATTTGGAGGACATAAATACGCTGCTGGATTGACCTTAAAGGAAGATAACTATTTAGCTTTTAAAGAAAAGTTTGAAGAAGTGGTGAAAGAGCAAATTGATCCTCAGCTTTTAGAACCCGAATTAGTCTATGATTTAAGCATTGATTTAACCGATATTACGCCTAAATTCTTTCGTATTTTAAAACAATTTGGTCCCTTTGGTCCTGGCAATTTAAGCCCTAATTTTTTGATTCGAAATCTTAAAGATACCGGCTATGCAAAAGCCGTGGGAAAAGAACAAGACCACTTAAAATGCACGCTTTTCCAAGATCAAACTGGTCCTAGATTAGGGGGTATTGGTTTTGGTTTAGGAGATCAACTTAAGCTTTTATCCCAACAAAAACCCGTTGATGTAATTTGTTGCTTAGATGAAAATGAATGGAACGGAATGACCAGCATTCAATTACGAATTAAGGATATGAGACCCGCTGTAAACTAAATTTATGGGAAATTTTGTATTGATTTTAATTTGTTTGCTTGGTGGTATTTTACTGAGTAAGACTAAAAACTTTCCTGCTAAGGCGCATGTGGGCATCAATGCCTTTATCTTTTATGTTTCGCTACCCGCTTTGTCGTTGCGCTATATTCCTGATATAGATTACAATTTTGCTATTTTATATCCTGCTTTAATGCCGTGGATTGTGTTTTTGCTTGCCGCTTTACTTTTTCTGGGCTTGGGTAAAATTCTAGGTTGGCATAAACACTTAATGGGTTGTTTGATTTTATGCTGTGGACTGGGGAATACTTCTTTTTTAGGCTTTCCATTACTCACTTTTTTTTACGGTGAAGAATCGCTTAAATATGGAATTCTTGCCGACCAAGCTGGATCTTTTATAGTGATGTCCACTTTAGGAATTTTTACGGCCTTGTACTTTCAGTATGGAAAAGGAAACTCAAAAGAAATTGGCGCCAAGATACTTCGGTTCCCTCCGTTTATTGCTTTCCTAATCGCTCTTGGACTTACCTTTGTAAATGTGCCGGATGGCTTAAATGTAGCTTTTGAAAAATTGGGTTCAACCTTAAGTCCGTTAGCTTTATTTTCCATCGGCACACAACTGACTTGGAAGACCAAAAACTTTGAGTTGATGCCTTTTAGTATTGGATTGCTTTACAAATTAGTTTTAGCACCCCTCATCATTTATTTGATTTACATACAGTTTTCTTCTGAAGTCAACTTAGTAATTAAAGTCTCAGTAGTAGAAGCCGCCATGGCACCCATGATTACTGGAGTTTTATTAGCCACCGAATACAAATTAAGGCCTAACTTAGCCAGTATGTTTGCCGCTGTAGGAATCCCCCTTTCCTTACTCACCACCTACTTGTGGTTTTTGTTTCTTGGAAGTTGATCATTACAAAAAAGTTTGCTAATTTAATTCTTTTGCATTATTTTTTTTAGAAAATTTTAAAAATATGAATCACATATACGCCCCCCCCCCGCATTTTTTTGAAGAGGTTTCAAGTTATCTAAACTACGACGCTTATTCTGCTACTAATGCTCATTTGATGCTTGTGAACACAGTAACTGGACAAGTATCCAATTTTCAAATTGATCCTAGTCAAGAAAATACATCACTCAATTTATCCAATTTTCCTGTAGGCTATTATGTGTTGGTTTTAGTATGTGATGGAGAACAAGTAGATAATAAAATCATTCAAAAATTATAAAACCATGAAAAATCATAAAATTACTCTAATCGCTTTATTCGTTAGCTTTTTCAGCTTTCAAAGTCATGCTCAGTATGAATCCATTTTTGGGGAGGAAAGCACAAGAATGCAGTTATTAACTATCGATAATATGCCCGTTTTTGTAAATACTTCAGATGCATTTAGCTCAAGTACTACAACAGTAATAAATAATCAAACCTATCATGAGTTTACTTGGCATACCAAGCAAATAACAGGAGATTGGGAGACTTTAGTTCCATTTTACTATTTAAGAGAAGATACAGAAAGTGGAAAAGTTTGGTTGTTAGCTACAGAAGATTTTTCAGATATTCCTGCAAATAGTGAAAATGAGCTATTAGTTGTTGATATGAGCCTTGAGATTGGTGATGAATTTGAATATCATAGTGATCCGGTTTCATCTTACGAGAATACAGTTGTTGTAACTGTAATTGATGTGTTTTACGAAGATGACAGAAAGCATATTGTGTTTGATCTTGAGTATGATCCCAGTATTGGTGAAGGTCTTCATGAATGGGAGGAAATTCAAAATTTAATGTTTATTGAAGGAATAGGCTGTAATTTTGGTTATAGTCACACTTATTCACAAGGCTTACTCAGTTGCGTTCACAAAAATGGAGTTCTTGCATACGAAAGTAATTATGGACCATTAGCAGATTTATGTGATTTAGAAACTTTATCTTCCACCAATGAAGAATTTACCAACACAAGTTTGTACCCCAATCCCACCAACACAACTTTTCAAATCAATTATCCCCAAGAGTTAGGTAAAAGCGATTTAAAAATTTATAATTTACAAGGGAAGTTAATGCATCACGAAGCTAATTATCAGCAACAAGAAATTAATGTTCAAGATTTAGCTGTAGGAATCTATTTTGTGGAACTGAGAGGTGAAAATGGACAGCAGTGGAATAAGAAGTTGATTAAAAACTAGAATAATGAAAAATTATAAATTTGTTCTTATAGCTTTATTCATCAGTTTTTTCAGCTTTCAAAGTCATGCACAGTATGAATCTATTTTTGGTGAAAGCACTACAAAGATGCAAACGCTTTTTATTGACTTTATGCCTGTTGAATTTGCTACAGGAACTGATGGCTATTTTTCAAACTCTACCGTTAGCATTGAGGGGAAAGAGTTCCATGATTTTGTTTGGTACAACACTTGGATAACAGGAGAATGGGAAGAGCTTACAAGTATGTATTATTTAAGAGAGGAAATAGATGAAGGGAAAGTTTGGATGGTTGGTCCACAACCCGATGGGAGTGCACCAGAAAACCTTGAGGATGAAGTTTTAGTTGTGGATATGAGCTTAGAGCTTGGTGATGAATTTGAATATTACTTATCTCCTCATGATAATGATGGGATTTCAACTATAGTTAATGTAATTGATGTCTATTACGAAAATGATAAAAAGCATATTGTATTCGACAGAAATTTTGACCCTAGTTTTGGGCAAGATTTACAAGACTGGGAAACACTAAATTTGATGTTTATAGAAGGTTTTGGTTCTACATTTGGGTATTCCATTTGGGGTAACTATACCATGGCAAGTTGTGTAGAAAAAGATGGTATTATCTATGAAAATCCCTACCAACCTTTAGCTGATTTATGTGAAACGGAAACTTTTTCATCACCTAACGAAGAATTTACCAACACAAGTTTGTACCCCAATCCCGCAAGCACAACTTTTCAAATCAATTATCCCCAAGAGATAGGCACAAGCGATTTAAAAATTTATGATTTACAAGGGAAGTTAATGCATCATGAAGCCAATTATCAACAACAAGAAATCAATGTTCAAGACTTAGCCTCAGGGATCTATTTTGTGGAACTGAGAGGTGAAAATGGACAGCAATGGAAGAAGAAATTGATTAAAGAGTAAATCAATTACTTACTTCGCCTATTTTCTGTGAATAAATCGGATAAGTTGATTATGTTGACATCGGTTTTTAAAATCGCCAAAAAATAGCTTCAAAGTGCTAAAGTCAAGACAAAATTTGGAAGAAGTTTCGCATATTTACCTAAAATTGGTACTTTTGTATAAAGTTTAAAGAAAAGTTATGAAGAATACATCAATATCATTAGGAAACTATTTTGACCAATTTGTGCAGACACAAGTTTCAACTGGGCGATACAAAAATGTAAGTGAAGTAATTCGTGCAGGGCTGAGACTTTTAGAAAATGAAGAAAATAAAGTTAATGCTCTCAAAAATGCAATTCAAGAAGGTCTAAATAGTCCTAGAGTAGAAAACTTCGACTTTGATGAAAATTTAAAGAACTTAAAAGCCGAAAAGAGGAAAAATGCTTAAAGTTATCTTCAGACAAGAAGCCATTGATGACTTAAATGACATTTGGGATTACACTTTCAATAATTGGTCTGAAAATCAAGCTAATAAGTATTATTCTTCAATTAAATTAGCTTGTAATCAAATTGGGCAAAATCCAGATTTAGGGCGAAAATATTATGAAATAAGTGAAAATTTATTAGGACTGAAAACAGGCAAGCATATTATTTTTTATCATCTGATATCTAATGACGAAATTGAGATTATAAGAATTATACATGAACGAATGGATTTGAAAAATAGATTGAAAAAATAATAATTGGCTACAATCGAGTATTCGTCTAGCCATGACTTGAGCGAATTTTGTGTAAGCTACCCCTTTATCTTTAGTTCTTGTTTTATATTATATAGATAACCTAAATCAGGATGATCTTTTGAATAATAATAATGCCTCAGGCATCTATTTTGTATAGCTAAGCGGTGAAAATGGACAACAGTGGAATAGGAAGTTGGTTAAAAAGTAAATCAATTACTTGGTCTATTTTTTATGAATAAATCGGGTGAGTTGCATAGATAAATCAGTAAAAACTATTTTAGCATTGGCGTTTCGTTGAATATGATAATGCGCTTCTTCAAGGGCTTCAAAAATAGGTTGAATGTTATTGCCGTGAATAAACTCTGCAAACTTATCAAACTTAAATTTTTCATCGTAAGTTTTCATAAATACTAAACTATCTGCCGAATAGTTTTTGAGTAAAGCTTGCCTAAAAAACTGTATGCTAAAATGGATAAATCGCATTTGTGTTTCTCTGTTTTCTTTGGCTAATGTATTTGCCCAAAGCGATAAATCATGAACCACACTTTTGTTTCCTTTAGCGCGAAAAGCACTTCTCACCCAAGTGATAAAAAGCTGTTCAAAAACTTGGTTATCAGATTCATTATCCAATAATTCTAGTGCTTTACTTAAATTTCCATCAGCTTGAGCCGCAATTTGCAGGGCTTCTTCCTTACCCATTTGATGTTGATTGATTAAATAAGAAGCAATCTGTTCTTCGCTTAGCGGTGGAAAACTAATTTTTTGGCATCTTGATTTTATAGTTTGTAAGATTTGATCTTCAGCATTGGTAATTAAGATAAAATAGGTGTCTTTTGGAGGCTCTTCAATCAGCTTTAATAGCTTGTTTGATGTAGCGGCATTCATTTTATCAGCACACCAAATAATCATAATCTTAGCCGTTCCTTCATAAGATTTCAGAGAAATAGCTTTCATTATTTCAGCAGCTTCTCTAACATTGATATTTCCTTGTTTTTTTTCTATTCCTAGCTCTTTTAGCCAATGATAGAGCTCACCATAAGGTTGTTCTTTGACAAAATTTCGCCAATAGCTAAAAAAATCTTTAGAGACGGGATTGGATTTGATCTCGTCATTGGTATTTACAGGATACACAAAATGTAAATCGGGATGGTTAAGTTCTTCTATTTTTGTTTGACAAATTCTTTTGGCTTCACCACTCAGGTTTCTGCTAATAATTTCACTAGCAAAAGCAACGGCTGTGGGCAAAGTGCCGTAACCATGCTCACCAACAAATAGTTGTGCATGCGCAATTCTACCGCGTTCAACCGTGGTTTTTAAATGGTTTTTTAAGTGATTTAGTCCGGGTATTTCATCAAATTTCATTTGGCTAAAATACTTGTTTTTTACGAAAATTCAAGTCTTAATAAAAGTCTTTTATAAAGTTGATTTCTCAAATAAATACTTATTTTTGAAATTCATTATTGCAAAAAAACAACTATGAAAACAATAGATGATTTTAATTTTAAAGGAAAGCAAGCCTTAATTCGTGTAGATTTTAACGTTCCTCTAGACCAAGACAGAAAAGTAACAGATATTAGTCGAATTTTAGCGGCAAAACCCACAATTCTTAAGATTCTTGAAGATGGAGGCGCGCCAGTATTAATGTCGCATTTAGGCCGTCCTGAAGGAAATGAAGAAAAATATTCATTGAAACACATAGCAAATACCGTGAGCGATGTAATTGGCGTACGGGTGAAATTTGCTGAAGATTGCATAGGCAAAAAAGCTCAAGAAATGGCCGAAGCCCTTGTTCCTGGTGAAATTCTATTGTTAGAAAACTTGCGATTTCACAAAGAGGAAAAAGCATGTGATAGAGGTTTTGCTGAAGCTTTGTCAAAATTAGGCGATATTTACGTGAATGATGCTTTTGGAACCGCACACCGTGCACATGCTTCAACTACCGTAGTTGCCGATTTCTTTGAAGATAAATGCATGGGGTACCTGCTTCAAAAAGAAGTAGAAAGCTTAGATAAAGTTTTACATTCTAAAGAAAAACCAGTAACGGCCGTTATTGGTGGAGCAAAAGTTTCCTCAAAAATTACCGTAATCGAAAATATTCTACCCAAAATTGATCATTTAATTATTGGAGGAGGAATGGCCTTTACTTTCATTAAAGCACAAGGAGGAAAAATTGGAACTTCTTTAGTAGAAGACGATAAACAAGATTTAGCTTTGAGTATTTTAGAGAAAGCTAAAGCACAAAACGTTGAAGTTCATCTTCCTGTGGATACCATTGCTACCAAAGATTTTTCTGATAGCGGAGAGAACACAGTTATGGATATTAAAGCAATTCCAGACCATTTAATGGGCTTGGATGCAGGACCAGAAACTAGAGAAAAATTTGCCCAGGTCATTGCCAAATCAAAAATCATTTTATGGAACGGTCCATTAGGTGTTTTTGAAATGGAAAATTATTCCGGTGGAACTATTGCCCTAGGAAAAGCCATTGCTGAGGCTACTGCTAAAGGAGCATTTTCATTAGTAGGTGGAGGTGACTCGGTTTCAGCTGCTAAAAAGTTTGGATTTGATAAGCAAGTAAGTTACGTTTCAACTGGAGGGGGAGCTATGCTTGAAATGCTAGAAGGAAAAACTTTGCCTGGCATTAAGGCGTTGGAGTAGGAAATTAAATTTTTGTTCTAATAAATCAAAAAAGCCTTGAAATTAATCAAGGCTTTTTCATTGTCAAACTTAAAAAAATACTACACAATTACTTGTTAGCATTGTATAATTCTTCTACTTTATTCCAATCAATTACATTAAAGAAAGCTTCAATATAATCTGGTCTTCTGTTTTGGTAATTTAAGTAATATGCGTGTTCCCAAACATCCAATCCTAAAATTGGAGTTCCACCACAACTTACATTTGGCATTACTGGGTTATCTTGATTAGGCGTAGAACAAACTTCTACTTTTCCGCCTTCATGAACACAAAGCCATGCCCAACCCGATCCAAATTGAGTGGCAGCAGCCTTAGAAAATGCATCTTTAAACTTGTCAAAAGACCCAAAAGCATCATCAATTGCTTTTGCAACATTTCCTGAAGGATTTCCACCTCCTTTTGGACTCATTACTTGCCAAAATAAACGGTGGTTGTAAAATCCACCTCCATTATTTCTTACAGCAGCATTAGAAAGATCTAAGTTTTGAAGAATATCTTCAATCGATTTTCCTTCTAAATCAGTACCTTCTACAGCGGCATTCAATTTACTTGTATATCCAGCATGATGCTTTCCGTGGTGAATTTCCATAGTTTTAGCATCAATATGTGGTTCTAACGCGTCATGTGCGTAGTCTAATTTTGGTAATTCAAAAGCCATAATAATTTGTTTTATTTAGATTAATTTCAATTTATTCAAAAATAAAAAAAATTAGCATCACTCTACAAGTATTGATGTTATAAATTACTTAAATGATTAGTATAAGAATAGCTTATTGCAAATCAGGATTCATTATCTTTAAATAAATAAGAAAATAAATAGTTTTTTATAAACTGATTTTAGATTAAAAATAATTAAATGCCTACCAGAATCAAAGCGTCAAGGCTAAACAGGTAGTGTTGAATATGAACAGCCGTGATGCGCGCTGTGGGAATGATTAATTCAACATTTAATTAAGACCTAATTGATTGGATGAACTCCACCACAGAAGAATGCGTAACGGTATTGGTTTTGAAATGTTCTACCGCTTGATTTCTTTCTTTAGCATTAGCATCAAATTGATTAAGGATATTCATGAGGTGCATTTTCATATGACCTTCTTGAATACCTGTGGTTACCAGAGAATTAACAGCTCCAAAATTTTGAGCTAATCCAGCTACTGCCACAATTTTCATAAGTTCTTCTGCACTTGGGTGTTGCAGTAAAGCTAGTGCCAACTTTACCAATGGATGTAAACTAGTTAATCCGCCAACGGTACCTAATGCTAAAGGCACTTCTATCCAAAACGTAAATACATCGTTTTCTATTTTTGCGTGAGTAAGGCTTTTGTACTTGCCATTTCTAGAAGCAAAAGCATGTACACCAGCCTCCACAGCTCTAAAATCATTTCCTGTGGCCAAGACTACAGCATCAATTCCATTCATAATTCCCTTGTTATGAGTCACTGCTCGGTAAGGCTCTATTGTTGCTATTTGAATGGCTTGTAAGAACTTTTTAGCATATTTTTCAGCTTCCTCTTTTGTGGCTCCAAGCTGGTTTATGGGACAACTAACTTCAGCTTTAACAGTACAGTTAGGCACATAGTTTGACAATATACTCATTACAATTTCCAAATTTGAACTGAGTTGAACAGAAGCTCTCTCTTGCAAGACTTTGGCTAATTCCTCTAAGCATGAATTTATAAAGTTAGCCCCCATTGCATCTTTGGTTTCAAATGTGCAGTGCAATTGATAATAGTGCGCTAAATCTTCTGTTTTGTTACGCAGTTCTATGGATTTAATTCCACCGCCTCTTTTTTCCATGTTTTTTGTAATTGGCTTGATTGCCAACTTCAGGTCCGACTTAATCTCATCAACAAATTGATTTAACTCTTGAAAATTACCTGCATATGTAAAGTGAACTTGACCAACTTTTTCAGTGCCAATAACAGTGGCCTTAAAACCTCCTCTTTGCCCCCAAAACTTAGCTGCTTTTGAAGCGGCTGCTACCACCGAGCTTTCTTCAATAGCCATTGGAATAATATAGTTTTTGCCATTAATTGTGAAGTTTGGAGCAACCCCAAAAGGCAAATAAAAATTGGTTAATGTGTTTTCTATAAATTCATCATGCAAACGCTGCAATTTTACATCTTCATTTAAGTACTGATGCAGAATTGTATCTGCTTCAGGAAAATCACTTAAATAATTATCCTTTAAAAAATTTATTTTTTCTTGTTTGCTGAGTTTGGAAAAACCTTCTACTAATTTCATTGACTTTTAAAATATGTTGCAAATATACCTAAATTAAATACTTCTTTTATTGGTTGTTTAGTTCTTGAAGTAAATCATCTGTCAATTCTAGATTATGAAATACGTTTTGCACATCTTCATCCTCTTCAAACTTTTCAATTAAATCTAAAATTTTTCTAGCTTTATCTAATTCTAATTCAATTGTGTTTTTAGGTATTCTCTGTAATTCGGCTGACTTAGTTGGTAGGTTTAGTTCTTCTAATTTGCTTTGCATATTTCCAAAATCTTCAAAAGCAGTATATACAATCCATTGATTTTGTTCTCTTTCAATTTCTGAAGCGCCACCTTCTATTAATTGCAATTCTAATTCTTCTGCTGAGGTTTCTATATGTTCTTTAAGGATATAAAATACCCCAAGGCGATCAAATAAAAATTCTAAAAATCCGTTTGTTCCTAAACTCCCACCGTTTTTTGAAAAAATAGAACGCACAGAAGCCACTGTTCTGTTTGTATTATCTGTAGTACATTCAATAAAAAAAGCAATCCCATCGGGTCCGTAGCCTTCAAAAGTTACCATTTCATAGTTTTCTGCATCTGCTCCAGAGGCTTTTTTAATAGCTCTTTGAATGGTGTCTTTAGGCATATTTACCCCTTTAGCATTTGCAATTGCATTTCTTAATGCTGGATTGGCTTCGGGATCTGGGTTACCTCCTTCTTTTACGGCTACGCTTATTTCTTTAATTGCTCTTGTAAATTGTTTTGCGCGCTTTTTGTCTTGGGCTCCTTTTCTGTGTTTAATATTGGCCCATTTGCTATGTCCTGCCATATTTTTACGTTTTTATTCAAAAATCGGAATTTTAATGCAAAAAGAAAAAAAGTAATTACTTTAACGTTAGGTATAAAAAAAGGGGGGTAGGTTGAGATTTATTTGAAACAACTGCTAATTTTCAAAAATCATATTAAACGGATTAGCTAAACCTCTGTATTCATATAAATGTGCGTTAAGTGAACCTACGGCAAGTTTGGCTTCCATTTTAAGCGGAATTTTATTTTTATCTTTTGAAATCCAAATAGTAACGCTTTCTTTTTCCTTAAATACACGGTCTGCCTGTACAAAAGGCTTAAAGACCATTGCCTTTATTGTGCCAAAGTCTGTTTTGAGTATTTCATCTCCCATATATTTTGCTTTAAATGGGTAGTTTTCTTCGTCAAAAAACATATTAAGGATAAATTCGTCACCCTGCTCTATGTCTTGTATATCTACAATTTCACGCAAGTGGTAGTAGGCAGAAATCATATCTTGAGCGTAACCTTCTAAAGAGTGATTAGAAACAGTATCTCTTTTATAATCATTAACAACAGCTAGTTGTTGATCCTGAAAAAAATCAATCATTTTATCTTTTTTATGCCCACCTTCTGAAGTTTTTCTAATAAAACGATGACTTAAACCATCCTGTAAACCTACGTAACTTTCATATCTGTTTCTTACCCTGAAAAAAACATCTAACATTCCAGTAGATTTGCCTTCAGCAAGAATATGATACATGGGTTGTCCTCTTAATTCCGCTTTAGCTACACTAAGGCTTGCTTCAGATGCTTTGAACCAGCCATATTTAATTTTAAATTTTAGAACTTCTCCTTCTTTAAAAGATTGCGCTTGGCCTAAAACTATTAGATGAAGAAATAAAAAAATAAATAGTATTTTGAACTTCATAAGTAATTGATATTTGATGATTCAATAACCAAAATTCATTCCAAATAAAATAGGTTAACTTAAAACTATTCGAAATTATAAAAAAATAACTAATATCTTGAAACTATTTACAACAAATCATTTGACTTAATCAACTTTTTTTTAAAATAAAATTCATCGTATGTTTTATTACGAAAAATTATAGTTAACAAACGAAAAGTTTTCGGTTGATTAAAAAAGAAGCTACAAGGTTTGAGCTTTAATCATTTTATTTAACTTTGATTACACTAAAATATAATTTAATGAAAACAAGTAAAACGATAAGCTTTATTCTATTTGCATTGCTTTGCAACATAGGTTTTAGTCAGATTAACGAAGACAAAAGATGGTCTATTACACTAGGGACAAATGCTATTGATTTTTTTCCTACAGGTAACGGCCTAGATGCCTCTATTTATGGCCCTCAAGAATCAAGTGAGAATCTATTTGGTGACTTTTTTGAAACGGGAAATTGGAATTATTCTACGGCTATGACCTCTCTTAGAGTTGGCTACTATGTTGGAGCTAATTTGAGTTTTAGAGGTGGTTTTTCTATGAATAAAATAGACCGTATTGGAGAAATTGACCAACAAAAAGATTTGACTTTTGTAGGATTAGATGGAGAGTTGATTTATAGCTTAAACTCATACATGGGTGACGCAACATGGCTTGACCCTTATTTTGGTGCTGGTTTAGGTCATCATTGGTTAGATTCATCTAACACCACTACATGGAATTTGCTTGTTGGTTTTAATTTTTGGGTAAAAGAGAATATAGCATTGACTATAGAATCTGGCTACAGAAATACTTTTGAAAATAGAAATTTTGACTTTTTTCAGCATACCGCAGGGGTAACATTTTCGTTTGGTGGAAACAATAACCAAAGTAATAAAGGTATGGACCAGGTTTTAGATTAACTGTACAATTTGATAAAACAATGTTGATAGAGAATCAATCTTCCATACACCTCTGCTAAAAATTTAGGCGTAGTCAATAAGTAATCATATGCTATAGAAGGTAGAAAAGTTGATTGCCTTTTGTGTAACCAAATAAAAAACAATCAAAAAAAGCTACTTGAACAATCGAAATTTGTTCAAGTAGCTTTTTTAATTATTAACCTGACGGAAACATACCGTAATTTGATTATGCAGCATATTTAATGTC
>JAIUMH010000015.1 GCA_022565635.1 Flavobacteriaceae bacterium
CGAACAATTAAAAGGAGTAAGTAGAGTAAAATCACTCGAAAAAATTCTTGATTGGGGTAATAAAATAATTTCAGCAGAAGAGTTTCAGACTTTAATGGATGAAAAAAATGAAAATTACCTAAAGTATGTTGATCAACTTACGCAAGCAGATATTTTACCAGGCGTTAATAAAAGACTGCAACAGCTAAAAGAAAATAATCACCCCATAGCTTTAGGTTCAGCTAGTAAAAACGCTAAACGTATTTTAAACCAAATGCAATTAACTCATTTTTTTGATGCTATTGTTGATGGAAATGAGGTTACTAAAGCTAAGCCAGATCCAGAAGTTTTTTTGAAGGCGGCAAGTTTACTTCAAGTTTTACCAGAAAATGCAATTGTATTTGAAGATGCAGTGGCTGGAATTCAAGCGGCTAATCAAGCGCAAATGCTAAGCGTGGGGATTGGCGATAAATCAACTTTAAAGGAAGCAAATTTTGTTTTTGCAGACTTTACTGAGATTTCAGATCAAATGTTTAACCAATTGATGAATTAAATTATCCACTTAATTTTTTAAAGAACACATCATGAATCAAGTTTATATCACACCCAATGAATGGTCAATTATTGAAGAAGGTTTTGATCCTAAACGAGTAACTTCTTCAGAAAGTTTATTTAGTTTAGGAAACGGAGTTATGGGGCAACGTGCCAATTTTGAAGAAAATTACTCTGGCGAAACTTTTCAGGGCAGTTATATTGGTGGCGTTTATTACCCCGATAAAACCCGTGTGGGTTGGTGGAAAAATGGCTACCCTGAATATTTTGCAAAAGTGCTAAATGCACCCAATTGGATAGGAATTCGTGTGTTAGTAAATAATTGCGAGTTGGATTTAAATACTTGCCAAGAAATTTCTAATTTCAAGCGAGAGCTGAATATGAAAGAAGGTTGGCATAAGCGAAGCTTCCAAGCGGTTTTAGAAAACGGAGTTGAAGTAAAAGTTGAAGTCACTCGTTTTTTGAGCCTCACACATGATGAAGTTGGAGCTATTGATTACAAAGTTACTCCTATTCATCAATCGGCTGAAATTACCTTTGTTCCTTATTTAGATGCGGGAATTAAAAATCAGGATTCTAATTGGGATGATCAATTTTGGGAAATCACCAATGTTGAAAACAACGCTCATCAAGCTTTTATAGAATCACATACTCTAAAAACCTTTTACCACGTAGGAACTTTTATGCAATCAAAGTTGTTTTTGAACAATGAAATGCAAAAAAATGAACCTCAAGTTGAAAAATCGAAGTCGCATGTAGCTTTTCATTATTCGGTAGCTGTTGAAGCTGGTCAAACAACAAGTATTCAAAAGTTTGCGGGTTATGTAACCTCCTTAAATCATGATAAAACTCAATTGATTGAAGCTTCAAAAAATGTATTGAAGAAAGTAACTAACTTAGGTTTTGATAAACTTTTACAGCAACAAATTGAAGCTTGGGGCAACATTTGGCAAATGAGTGATATTGTTATTGAAGGCGATGTAAAGGCACAACAAGGGATTCGCTTTAATATTTTTCAGTTAAATCAAACTTACTCGGGTACAGATGAGCGTTTAAATATTGGTCCCAAAGGTTTTACAGGTGAAAAATACGGCGGAAGTACCTATTGGGATACCGAAGCTTATTGCTTGCCGTTTTATATGGCGACCAAAAATCAAGAGGTGGCTAAAAATTTATTGGTTTATCGGTACAATCACTTAGAAAAAGCCATCGAAAATGCTGAAAAACTAGGTTTTAAAAATGGGGCGGCTTTGTATCCTATGGTGACCATGAACGGAGAAGAGTCTCATAACGAATGGGAAATTACCTTTGAGGAAATCCATCGAAATGGAGCCATTGCTTACGCCATCTTCAATTACCACAGATTTACAGGAGATTATTCCTATATTCCTGAAATGGGAATGGAAGTACTTATTGGTATTGCTCGTTTTTGGCAACAACGTGTAAATTATTCAGAAGACAAGAAAAAATATGTAATGCTTGGCGTTACAGGACCTAATGAATACGAAAATAACGTAAACAACAACTGGTACACCAATTATATTGCCAAGTGGTGTATGGAGTATATGTTAGAAAACTTAGCCATTCTGGCGAAGGATTATGCTTCAGATCATGAACGTATTTTAGAAAAAACCAATCTTCAGCAAGAGGAAATTGAAGCTATGAAAGAAATTTCAGCCAATATGTATTTCCCTTATTCAGAAAAATATAAAGTCTATTTACAACAAGATGGATTTTTAGATAAAGAGATTGTAACAGTAGATCAACTTAACCAAGAAAAACGTCCAATTAATCAATTCTGGTCTTGGGATAGAATTTTGCGTTCTCCTTACATCAAACAAGCAGATACATTGCAAGGCTTCTATTTCTTTGAAGATGATTTTACAGATGAAGAATTGAAGAGACATTTTGATTTTTATGAACCGCTTACTGTTCATGAATCCTCACTTTCACCATGTGTACACAGCATTCAAGCGGCAAAATTAGATAGGATGCAACAAGCCTATGAGTTTTACTTAAGAACTTCTCGTTTGGACTTAGATGATTACAACAGAGAAGTAGCTGAAGGCTGCCACATTACTAGTATGGCCGGTACTTGGATGAGTATTGTAGAGGGCTTTGCTGGAATGCGTGTTAAAAATAACCAATTGCACTTTGAACCTAAATTGCCTGAAGAATGGGATTCTTATTCGTTTAAAATCAACTTTAGAAATAGAATTTTAAAAGTGGAAATCAAGCAAAACCAAACCGATTTTATCATTGAAAGTGGTGAACCACTTGAAATAATGGTGCATGGAAAAGCCTTAAAAGTAAATCAAGAAATAATCACGCAAAATGAATAAATTATTAATTGTTGGATGCTTGTTGTTTTCATTCAATTTTCAAGCGCAAAATTTAATATCTCCTAACGCAGATTTAGAGCTAGTTTTTAAACTCAACTCAAAAGGAACTCCAACTTACAGCCTTTCATATAAGGGCAAAGAGGTAGTTTTAGAAAGTCGATTGGGTTTAGAATTAGTAGATGATAAACACTCTTTAATGGAAGGTTTTGTGTTGGAAAATTCAGAAAAGTCTTCGTTTGATGAAACTTGGGAACCGGTTTGGGGCGAACAGTCTAAAATAAGAAATCAGTATAATGAAATGGCCGTGACTTTACAACAACCTAAAGCCAAGCGCCATATAATCATCCGTTTCCGATTGTTTAATGACGGACTAGGATTTAGATATGAATTTCCGCAGCAAGAAAATTTAGTCTATTTTGTGGTGAAGGAGGAGCATACAGAATTTGCAATGACTGGAGATCACACAGCTTTTTGGCTACCTGGAGATTACGATTCGCAGGAGTATGATTACACCACCTCTCAACTTTCTGAAATCCGTGATTTGTTTGATGATGCTGTTACATTTAACGAATCTCAACAACAATTTTCTAAAACAGGAGTTCAGACTTCATTAATGATGAAGACAGATGAAGGTCTTTACATCAATCTACATGAAGCGGCTTTAAAAGAGTATTCTTTAACGAATCTGAATTTAGATGACAAAAACTGGGTTTTTAAATCTTGGTTAACTCCCGATGCAGTGGGGAATAAAGCCTACATGCAAGCGCCAACACAAACTCCCTGGAGAACAGTTATGGTAAGTGATGAGGCAAGAAATATCTTAGCTTCAAACATGACTTTAAACTTAAACGAACCCAACCAAATTGAAGACACTTCATGGATTAAGCCTGTCAAATATATGGGCGTTTGGTGGGAGATGATTACTGGAATGAGCACTTGGCATTACACCAATGATTTGCCTTCTGTAAAGTTAGGAGAAACAGATTTTTCTAAAACCACACCTAACGGAACTCACGCCGCTAACACAGCTCACGTTAAATCGTATATTGATTTTGCCTCTCAACATGGCTTTGATGCTTTGTTGGTAGAAGGTTGGAATCAAGGTTGGGAAGATTGGGTAGGTAACTCTAAAGATTATGTTTTTGATTTTGTTACTCCATACCCCGATTTTGATGTGGAAGAAGTGCAACAATATGCGGCTTCAAAAAATATTGAGATGATGATGCATCATGAAACCTCTGGAGCTATACGTAATTACGAAAGACACATGGACCAGGCTTATCAATTTATGAATGACCATAACTACACTTCGGTAAAAAGTGGATATGTAGGAAATATTATTCCAAGAGGTGAGCATCATTATGGGCAATGGGCAATCAACCACTACTTATATGCAGTAAAAAAAGCAGCCGATTATAAAATTATGGTTAATGCTCATGAAGCAGTTAGACCCACAGGACTAAGAAGAACTTACCCAAATTTAATTGGAAACGAATCTGCTAGAGGTACAGAATTTCAAGCATTTGGTGGTTCAAAGCCTAATCATGTTACCATTTTGCCTTTTACTCGATTAATTGGTGGGCCTATGGATTATACCCCTGGGATTTTTGAAATGGACATTAGTAAATTAAATCCTGATAACAATTCTCACGTCAATTCAACGCTTGCTAATCAGTTGGCGCTTTACGTCACTATGTATAGTCCGCTACAAATGGCTGCCGATTTACCACAGAATTACCAGCGTTTTATGGATGCTTTTCAGTTTATCAAAGATGTTGCTTTAGATTGGGATGAAAGTCATTATTTAGAGGCAGAACCTGGTGAATACATTACTGTAGCTAGAAAAACAAAAGGTAAATCTGAGTGGTTTGTTGGCAATGTGAACGGAACAACGCCTAGAGAAACTCAACTTAAACTTGATTTTTTAGAGGAAGGAAAAACCTATCAAGCCAAAATTTATGCAGATGCTAAAGATGCACACTACAAAACCAATCCTCAGGCTTATCAAATTTCAACTAAAAAAGTTAAAAGTAAATCTACCTTACAACTAAAATCTGCCGCAGGGGGTGGTTTTGCTATTCATATTACTGAAATAAATAAATAAACATGAAAACATATTTTCAACCTACTTTCAATTATTTGATGCTTGGATTTTTTATCTTAAGCTTTCTGCCTCAACATGTTTTTGCTCAAATTGAACGTGTAGAACCACCGCATTGGTGGGCAGACATGAAGTATCATGAAATTGAACTAATGTTTTATGGTGAAAATATAGGTAGCTATAAAGTGGAAGTTTCAGCAGGTGAAATTACTTCAGTAGCTTCAGCCGATAGCCCAAATTACCTCTTTGTAACTTGGAATACAAAAGGAATTTCGCCTAAAACAGTTGAATTCGATTTCAGAAAAAAAAGAAAAACCCTTTTTAGTTATGAATTTGAATTGAAAAAGCGAGATGATCATTCAGCAAATAGACAAGGTTTTACAAGTGAAGATGCTGTTTATTTAATTACTCCAGACCGATTTGCTAATGCCAATCCTGATAACGATATAGTTGAGGAGATGCGTGAAAAACATATTGACCGTTCTAATGATTATGCGCGTCATGGAGGTGATATTCAAGGCATTATTCAGCATTTAGATTATGTAGAAGAAATGGGATTTACCGCTGTTTGGCCAAGTCCGTTGCTGGAAAACAACATGGATGAAGCTTCTTATCACGGTTATGCCATTACCGATTTTTACCGTGTTGACCCGCGTTTTGGAACTTTAGAGGAATACAAAGAATTGGTTGAAAAAGCCAATGAAAAAAACCTAAAAATCATCATGGATATGGTGGCTAATCACTGTGGAAGCGGGCATTGGTGGATGCAGGATTTACCTTTTCAAGATTGGTTGAATTACCAAGACATCTATGAAGCTGGTAATGAAGCGCCCAACTCTAGCCATAAACGAACCGTAAATCAAGACCCTTATGCTTCTGATTACGATACCGATATGATGAAAAAAGGTTGGTTTGTACAAACCATGCCAGATTTGAACCAAAAAAATGAATTCATGGCTAGGTATTTAATTCAAAATTCAATTTGGTGGGTAGAAGAGTTAGGATTGCAAGGAATTAGACAAGATACTTATCCGTATCCAGATAAACATTTTATGGCCGATTGGGCAGGGGCAATTATGCAGGAATATCCCAACTTTAATATTGTTGGTGAAGAATGGTCTTACAATCCATTAATTGTTGGCTATTGGCAAGATGGGCAACATAATTTTGATGGGTACCAATCCAATTTAAAATCGGTGATGGATTTTCCTATGCAAGGGGCAATTATTTCTGGACTAAAAGAAAGTGAAGAAGGTTGGGGCAACGGATTGACAAAAATTTATGAGGCTTTGGCTAACGATTTTTATTACCCAAATCCTTTAGATGTGATGGTTTTTGCAGATAATCATGATAAAAGTAGAGTATTTACTCAATTGGAAGGCAATATTCATCTGAATAAAATGGCAATGGCATTGCTTTTAAGTTTACCTAGAACTCCTCAAATTTACTACGGAACTGAAATTTTGATGGAAGATTTTGAGAATCCAGGAGACCATGGTTTGATTAGAACTGATTTTCCTGGCGGTTGGGAAGGTGATGAAGTAAATGTGTTTACTGAAACGGGACTTACCACAGAACAATTAGATTTTAAACATTTTTTAAAGGACTTATTGCAATTTCGAAAATCTTCAAAAGCGCTTCAAATTGGACAAACTAAGCATTTTGAGCCTTTTAAAGGAATGTACTTTTTGTTTAGAATGCACAAAGATGAAGTTGTACTCACCGTAATTAATAAAAACGAAGAAACCCAAAAAGTAGATGTGCAACGCTTTGAAGAATTAGGTTTTGAAGGAGAAACTTTTGAATCGGTTTTAACGAAGGATACAATGATATGGAAAGATAGCATTGAAATTAAAAGTGGAGTTTCTGTCTTTAAACTCAATTAATTACTACTATGAAAAGAGCAAGGCTTTATTTTGGGATTTTTTATTTTGTTTTAAGTGTATCAACTCTTGCTCAAGAGTTCAGGTTTGAAGAGGTGAAAAGCTTATCTTCTGAAAATAAAATTGAAGTGCAAACCAATCAAGGAATAATCGGTTTTGAATTTTTAACTCCTGAAGCGGTTGAAGTAAGTTTTTACAGCGATTCGAATGAGGAATTACCTGTATCGCACGCTGTGGAAAAAAAAGCTACTGAATTACAAATCACTTTTTCTGAATCAGATCATAATCTTGTTTTTGGAAATGATGTCTTGCAAATTGAAATTAGAAAAGCGCCATTTGTAATTCGTTATTTTCAAAATGAGCATCTACTTCTTCAACAAACTACGCCTTTTGAAACTGATGAGGTAAAAATAGCGTTTGAGATTGATGAAACCGAAGTGCTAATGGGCGGAGGCGCTAGAGCTTTAGGAATGAATAGGAGAGGGCATAAGCTAGAATTGTACAATAGAGCGCATTACGGTTATGAAACCAAATCTGAATTGATGAATTTTACACTTCCTATTGTTTTATCATCAAAAGGCTACATGCTTCATTTTGATAACCCTACTACGGGATTTATAGATTTAGATTCTAATTTTAACAACCGAATCACCTATGAAGCTTTTTCGGGTGCAAAACGATTTCAGCTTATTGCCAATTCAAAATGGGAAGATATTCTCCGCACTTACCATGATTTAACAGGGTATATGCCTTTACAAAATCGGTGGGCAATGGGTAATTTTTCAAGTCGCTTTGGCTACCGAAGCCAAGAAGAAGTGCTTTCTACTATTGCTCAATTCAAAAAAAATGAAATTCCGGTGGACGCTATTATTCTAGACTTATTTTGGTTTGGTAAAGAAATTACAGGAACTATGGGCAATTTAGCTTTTGATCAAGAAACTTTCCCTGAACCCAAAAAAATGATGCAAGACTTGAAAAAGCAAGGCGTCAAAACCATTTTGATTTCTGAACCTTTTGTAGTGAATACTTCCAATCGTTTTGAAGAAGCCGTTGCAAAAGATGTTTTAGCTAAAGATTCTACTGGAAATGTAGCTACTTACGATTTTTTCTTTGGACACACGGGACTAATTGATGTTTTTCATCCAAAGGCAAAAAAATGGTTTTGGGATATTTACAGCGACTTAAAATCTTACGGAGTTGACGGTTGGTGGGGAGATTTAGGCGAGCCAGAAGTGCACCCCGACCACTTATTGCATTACCCCAACTTAAAAGCAAGAGAAGTTCATAATATTTATGGCTCTGAATGGGCAAAATTAATTGCTGAGGGTTATCAAAACAATTTCCCAAATCAGCGTCCTTTTATTTTGATGCGTTCAGGTTATTCGGGAGCGCAAAAACACGGTATGATTCCTTGGTCTGGAGATGTGAATAGAACTTGGGGCGGTTTGCAATCGCAAATGGAAATTTCACTGCAAATGGGACTGCAAGGTATGGCATACATGCATTCTGATTTAGGTGGTTTTGCAGGCGATTTATTAGACGATGAATTGTATGTGAGGTGGTTGCAATACGGGGTTTTTCAGCCTATATATAGACCACACGCGCAAGAAGATTTAGCTTCAGAACCTGTTTTTAGGAGTGATTTTGCCAAGCAACATGCTAAAAAAGCTATTGAATTAAGGTATGAACTTTTGCCGTATAATTACCACTTAACTTACCAAAATTCAACTACAGGAATGCCATTGATGCGTCCATTGTTTTTTGAAGAACCTGAAAATTTTCAGTTGTATTCGGTTGCTAATTCGTATTTGTGGGGTGATGCTTTTTTGGTGAGTCCCGTGATTGAAAAAAATCAACAAGCCAAAGAAATTTACTTTCCCCAATCGGCTGAGGTTTGGATGGATTATTACTCCAAAGATGTCTTTGAAGGTGGAAAAACATACTTAGTTGAAACCTCCATAAATCATATTCCTACTTTTGTAAAAGGCGGAAGTTTCCTGTTGAAATCGGATGTGGTTCAAACTACTGAAGATTACACATTCAATAATTTGAAAGTTGAATTTTACTTGGATGAGTCACAAGAAAAAACAAGTACTTCTTATTACAATGACGATGGTAAATCGGCTTCAAGTCTTACAAATGAGGCTTATGAAAAAGTATATTTTCAGTATGAAAAAACTTCCGCCAAAAACTATCAAATTCAAATTGAAAAAGAGGTGATGCCTAATTTTACTTCAGAATTAGAAGTATTAGATTTTGAAGTTTTCAATTGGGAAGCATCACCAAAATGGATAAAAATAAATGGACAAAAAGTTGAATTTGAGTACAAAAATCGCTCTATTCAGCTAAATAATATTCACTTAAATAAAGAGAAAACAACAATTGAAATTAAAATTTAAAACGATGAAGAAATTAATGAGTTTAGGGATTGCCATGAGTCTGCTTTGGTCGTGTGGAGATGCTCCAGAATTAGAGAAAATTCAAGAACCAAATGAGGTTCAACAACAAGATTTTACTCCCATAAGTAATGATGTTTTAGAATCGGCTGTGATTTACGAAGCCAACATCAGACAATACTCGCCAGAAGGAACCTTTGAAGCCTTTACAAAAGATATTCCGCAGTTAAAAGAATTGGGCGTGAAAGCGATTTGGTTGATGCCTATTTACCCTATTTCGATGAAAAATAGAAAGGCGACAGACGATTTATCTATTGAAGATATTGAAGACGAAAAAGAACGAGAAAAATACCTAGGAAGTTATTATGCTATTTCAGATTATACGGCCATTAATCCAGAGTTTGGGAATATGGAAGATTTTGAAAAATTAGTTGAAACAGCACATGAAAATGGGCTATATGTGATTTTAGATTGGGTAGCTAATCATACAGGTTGGGACCACCATTGGTTGGATGAGCATCCTGAATATTACGTAAAGAACAAAGATGGAGAAATTACCGACCCAATCAACACAGAAACCGGAGAAACTTGGGGATGGACTGATGTGGCACATTTAGATTACAACAATCAAAACTTGAGAGAAGCCATGAAAAACGAAATGAAATTTTGGGTTGAAGAAATGAATATAGATGGTTTTAGATGTGATGTTGCTGGGGAAGTGCCAACCGATTTTTGGGAACCTACAGTAGCCGAATTAAGGGAAGTAAAACCGCTTTTTATGTTGGCCGAGAGCGAGAAAAAAGACTTGTTTCATGAGGCTTTTGATATGGGGTACAACTGGGAAGGTCACCACATTAAAAATGAAATTGCCCAAGGAAAAATGAAAGTTTCTGATTGGGATGATTATATGACGAAGATTGATACTACTTACCAAAAAGACGATTACTTAATGAACTTTTTGACCAACCACGATGAAAATTCATGGAATGGAACCATTGACGAAAGAATGGGAGAAGCCAAATGGGCTATGCTAGGATTGGTTTACACCTTACCAGGTATGCCTTTAATTTATAGCGGTCAGGAATATGATATGGATCACCGATTAAAGTTTTTTGAAAAGGATGAAATTCCAAAAGAAAAAAGCGAAATGTGGCCGATGTTAGAAAAATTAGGAGCCTTAAAAAACACCAACAAAGCTTTACACGGAGCTAAAGAAAGCGCCGATTATAAACGATTAACAACTTCTGATGATGAGCACGTGTTGGCTTTTAAACGTGAAAAAGAAGGAGATATAGTGGTGTTTGTTGCTAATTTTACTGATGAAGAAAGAAGCTTTAGTGTTGATTTTGAAGGAGATTTCACCGATTTTGAAACAGGCGAAGAAGACTTTTTACACCCCAAAGAAGAAATGACTTATCCGGCTTGGGGGTATCAGATTTTAGTAAAATAATTGATCTGTTTGAATAGCTTGAAGACCACTTTCAATTTTTTTGGAGGTGGTTTTTGTTTTGATTTTCTTACAAAAGTTTTTAATACCTATAATACCATTTAAATACATAATGTCATAATTAATTTTCTTAAGTATAATACCGACGCATCAGCCAAAAGCAGACACGTATTTTAAGGAGTATTAATATGACATTTAAAATAACATTCGGTATAAAATTTTAAAATAAGACTGAAATCAATTGAATTACTTTTAGATTTAGTTTTGTAAAAAAAATAAAACATAGCCTTAGCTAAGATTAGATTTTAAAACGATGCATAACCAAAAAAATGATTCATTAGTTTTTGTTTAGGGGTTTGAATGGTATAACTATGTTGTAAAAAAAAATGAGTTACTGCGGAAGTTGTTTCAGCAATAACTCATTCGTAAATAAATTAGTAAAGTGTTTATTTAAGCTTTGGAAACTCTTCCGGATTAAATTCATGCATGATAGCATAAGCTTTTTCAAAAACGTCTTCTGTAGAAGGCTTAGAAAAATAATCTCCATCAGTACCATAGGCGGGCCTATGTTCTTTAGCGGTTAAGGTTTGTGGTTGACTATCTAAATATCGATAAGCATTTTGTTCTTCTAAGACTTTTTGAAGAATGAATGCAGATGCGCCACCTGGAACATCTTCATCTACAACTAATAACCGATTTGTTTTCTGAATACTTTCAACAATATCATGAGATAAATCAAAAGGGAGTAGTGATTGTATGTCAATAATTTCAACAGAGATACCTACTTCAGTCAATTCTTTTGCCGCTTGTTCTACAATACGTAAAGTTGAGCCGTAAGAAACAATAGTTAAATCATTTCCTTCTCTTAGGGTTTCAACCTTGCCTAATGGAGTTTTAAATTCTCCTAAATTGGTAGGCATTTTTTCTTTTAATCGGTAGCCATTTAAGCATTCCACAATTAAAGCAGGTTCATCACTTGCTAGAAGGGTGTTATAGAAACCAGCTGCTTTAGTCATGTTACGGGGTACTAAAACATGAATACCTCGAATTAAATTGAGTATTCCTCCCATGGGTGAGCCTGAATGCCAAATTCCTTCTAATCGATGCCCTCGTGTTCTAACTATAAGTGGAGCTTTTTGTTTTCCCGCCGAACGATAGGCTGTTGTTGCTAAATCATCACTCATGATTTGCAATGCATACAAGAGGTAATCCAAATATTGAATTTCAGCAATTGGTCTTAAACCTCTTAAAGCCATTCCTATGCCTTGTCCTAAAATGGTAGCCTCTCTAATTCCAGCATCAGCAACTCGTATAGCTCCATATTTATTTTGAAGACCTTCTAAACCTTGATTTACATCACCAATTTCACCTGCATCTTCCCCAAAAATCAGTGTTTCTGGATGCATTTCAAAAATCTTATCAAAATTATCTCTCAAGATTAATCTAGCATCAACTTCTTCGCTGTCTTCTGCATACTGTGGAGAAACTTCTTCAATGGCAGTAGCAGTTTTAGAAGTATTGTTGAATAAATGACTACTGTATTGAGGTTGAACACGTTTGCTAAATTCTTCAATCCACTTAATCAGTGCATCTTTTGCTTCAGATTTTTCAAATCTTACATGACGCAAAGCTTTTCTTGCGGTTGCTAGCAAAACCGATTTAAGTGGTTCGTCAAGATTTTTAACCTCATCTGCATAGGGTTGAATAAACGATTTATTTTCACTAGAATCAGCCAAGTTTTGAAGTAATTGACTTACAATTTTACTCTCTTGTTTAGCAATTTTACCAAAAGCTTTCCAAGCCTCTTGCTTACCTTTTCTAACCTCTGTCTTTATATCTTTTTCTAATTCTTTTAGATCTTCCTCTGTGGCAATCTCATTTTCAATAATCCATTTTCTCATTTGTACATTACAATCAAACTCTCTTTCCCATTCTAAGCGTTCTTTAGATTTGTAACGCTCATGAGAGCCTGAGGTAGAATGACCTTGTGGTTGAGTAAGTTCTTGAACATGAATTAAAACAGGAACATGCTCTGTTCTTGCAAATTTTTCAGCTTTTTGGTAAGCTTCAATAAGCGCTGTATAATCCCAGCCATTTACACGTATAATTTCGTATCCGTTAGAGTCTTCTTCTCGTTGAAAGCCTTTCAAGATTTCAGAAATGTTTTCTTTAGTAGTTTGGTGTCTTGCATGAACAGAAATTCCGTAATCATCATCCCAGACGTTAATCACCATAGGTACTTTTAAAACGCCTGCGGCATTAAAAGTTTCCCAAAATAAACCTTCAGAAGTACTGGCATTACCAATAGTTCCCCAAGCTATTTCATCGCCGTTATTAGAGAAATTTGTGCTATCTATATTTTTTTCTGCACGATACACCTTAGAGGCTTGTGCTAACCCCAAAAGTCTAGGCATCTGGCCAGCTGTAGGTGAAATATCTGCGCTTGAGTTTTTTTGTTGAGTTAAATTTTTCCAAGATCCATCTTCATTTAAACTGTGGGTCATAAAATGACCGCCCATTTGTCTTCCTGCCGACATAGGTTCTTGTTCAATATCTGTGTTTGCATAGAGACCAGCAAAAAATTCTTGAATAGTGAGTTGGCCAATGGCCATCATAAAAGTTTGATCACGGTAGTACCCAGATCTAAAATCACCATTCTTAAATGATTTAGCCCAAGCCAATTGTGGAACTTCTTTACCGTCTCCAAAAATCCCAAATTTTGCCTTTCCGGTTAAAACCTCTCTACGTCCTAATAGACTACATTCACGGCTTGTAACGGCTATTTTGTAATCATTCATCACTTCAGCTTTGAAGTCATCAAATGAAATATCTTTATTGCTTTCTACTGTTTCTTGCATTTCAACAAATTTTGAATTGTTGCGAAGATAGTAAAAATTGTCAAGATTTCAAACGGGTAAAAAAGTTAAATAAATGTGTTTTTTGTAAAAATTATTCGCCTTATGGTGTTTGTGTTAATGATTTTTCAATAATTAACTATATTTTCCACTGAAAGTTTAAAAGCATAAGAGCGTTAGAGCGCAATACCTACGGGTAGCATATCTTTGTATTTAAGCTTGTTTTTTCGCATAAAGCTTTTTACCTGTTTGCATGTAGGTACAACTTTTACGTTATTCTCTTTTAAAAAATCCAAAACAAGTTGAATCATTTTTTCTTGATAGCCTTCCTTAATCAAGTGTTCGCTAATGACCATTTTAGTTAAAAAGGTTTTTCGTTCCTGTTCAGAAAACTCAATAGTAATCAGCTCGTTGTCCACAAGCGCTTCAAATTGTCTTTGGAAATCGTTTTTCTTAAGTTCTAACCCTTTCATAATCCACTCTTTTTATAGATAACCTTTTAATTTAAATTTTATTGTCAAGTAAAATTGAATGCTATCTTTGTATCTTGGCTTTTGACATAAATTAATTGAAAAGGTTTAATGCGCCAGAAAGAAATGACTCTTGATTCAAATTTAACTAAAATTCCTGTTTATTTTATGCCTGGAATGGCAGCTAATCCTTCAATTTTTGAATACATTCAATTGGATGAAGATGCTTTTGAAGTGTATTATTTATCTTGGAAAACACCCGTAAAAAGCGAATCATTAGAAACTTATGCACTGCGAATGTGCCAAGAAATTGTGCGTCAAAATCCAGTGCTTATAGGGGTTTCTTTTGGTGGAATTTTAGTACAAGAAATGGCTAAATTAATCAGCGTGAAACGCCTTATTATTATTTCAAGTGTTAAGAGTTATGATGAATTACCTCATAGAATGAAGTTTGCTAGACAAACTAAGGCTTATAAAATATTACCAACAGGTATGGTTAATTACATTGATCAAATGGCCAATTTGCCTCTCGGGAATTCAGTTAAAAAACGAATTCAGCTTTATAAGAAATATATGTTTGTAAGTGATAAATATTACTTAGATTGGTCAATTGAAAATATAGTCTGTTGGAAACAAAAAACACCTGAAAACGACCTTGTTCATATTCACGGAGATAAAGACACGGTATTTCCTATTGAGCATATTAAAAATTGTATAATTGTCCCTGAAGGTACGCATATAATGATTATCAATAAATATAGATGGTTTAATAAGCATCTTCCTAATATTATAAAAAATGGAAAAATTTAAAAATAACAATAAAAATTTAATTTTAGTGATTGGACTGGCAGTGGCGGGGGTTACTATAATGATCTCTTCCTTCGGTTTTACTTCAGACGGTGTTAAAAGCGAAGATGCCTCTGAAAAAATTGAAGCTACTGTTAAATCTCTTGAAATCCCTGCAAAGCTTAATTTCTCTGGAGAATCAGTACCGTTAGAAGACCCCGATGTTTTTGAACGATTAGATAGAGAGCTTCTAGTGAATACATATTGGCAATCTAATGCTATTATGTTGATTAAAAGAGGGCATAAGTACTTTCCTATTATGGAACCTATTTTAGAAGAATATGGAGTTCCAGACGATTTTAAATTCTTAGCTTTGGCAGAAAGTGGCTTAATGCAAGTGGTTTCTCCGGCTGGAGCAACTGGTTTTTGGCAGTTAATGAAAGGAACTGCAAAAGAGTATGGATTAGAAGTAAATTCTAATGTTGATGAAAGATACAATATTGAGATAGCTACTCATGCAGCCTGTCAGTATTTACTTAAGTCTAAAGAGAAGTTTGGCTCTTGGACCTTAGCCGCAGCTGCCTATAATGCTGGAAACTCTGGTATAATGAAGCAACAAAAAAGACAAGAAGTTGAAAATTATTATGATTTGCTGTTGGTTGAAGAAACCTCTAGATACGTTTTTAGAATTTTAGCGCTTAAAGAATTGTATAATAACTATACAGCTTACGGTTTTGCAATTGATACTTCGCATTTTTATGCTCCTATAGAAACCAAGCCAGTTGTAGTAGATACAGCTGTAGAAAATTTAGCTGAGTTTGCTAAATCACATCAAATAAGTTACAAAACACTTAAGCGCTATAACCCGTGGTTAAGAGATAATTTTCTGATTAATAACTCAGGAAAAGAATATGTTTTTCAACTGCCTATCTCTTCCAATTATCCTATTCATAGTCAAGCAGAGTAAAGGCAAAAATAGTTATTCAACCTTTAATAGGTGAGCTTATTTTCATAATTCATAATAAGTTGTATATGGTTTTCAAAAACTTCTTTACAGTTTTCTATAGCCACTTCTTCATCTAGGTGTAGAGGATTTTGAATATTGGTTTGTATATGAAGTACTCGTTTATCACTACCTACAACAAATGTGGTAGGAATGCCAAAGGTGTGTTTAAGCATTTTGATTGTAGAGGAGTAGCGGTTGGTTAATTCATCTACATACAAGATTTCTATTTTTGAATTCAATTTCTTTGAATCTTTTCTAGCGTCTTGCTTGCTATCCCAATACAAAACCACAAAATCAATTTGTTTGTGAAAGTTCTTAGCTAAGTTGTTAAAGGCCTTTACCTCGCCTTTTGTGGGTATGCTCCAAGAAGCATAGCTTAAAATAAGCATCGGTTTTTTATAATCATCTATATAACATTGTCCAGATTTTAAGCACTTTAAACTGAAGTTATCCATATAGCTTCCTACCATATACTCTTGAATAAATTTTTTAGCTAGTGCTTCCGCCTCTTCATATCTGCCAGCATTTTCAATTTGTTCAATTTTTTTGATGTGTGTTTTATAATGACCTCTAATTTGTTCAGAAAAAAAGACCTTAGCCTCATAATCTTGCTCTTGACTTAATTGAGCATAAAATGAAGAATTTATAAAATAAAATAGGAATGCTATGAGTAACTTTCTTACCAAATTTGTTTTGTTTTTTATAAAATTATAAAAAACAAAACAAATAAGTCGATTTCTATTAGAGAAATCGACTTATAAATAAGAAAAACATATTTTTTTGTGTTAAATCTTCTTCATTTGTTGCTTGATCATGCGTATTTGATCTTTCAGCATACCGTGTTTATCTAACTTATTAGCTTCTTTTAAAAGGATTTGAGCCTCTCTTTTTCTTCTTTTAGACATAGCAATACCCGCTAAATTTAATTTGGCCATTGCTAAATCTTGATCCATAGATAAACCTAACTTAATGGCTTTTTTAAAATATTTTTCTGCTTTGGTCATGTTTTCTTGAGAGTACATTAACCCATGCAAATAATGATAATACCCTTGCTGTTTTTGGGTGAGTGCCGTTTCAGGGTTTTTAATTTTATCTAACCATTGTTTAGCTCCAGGAAAGTCTTGCTTGCGCAACTTCCAAAAAGCCAATAAAATGAACTCGTTTTTGAAATACAACAGAATGAAAATACTTGAGAATAAAAGCAACGATATACCGTTACCAATGTTTACCAACGTAAATTGATAAATAGCATAAGCTATAATTAAACCAGCTAAAATTAATTTGAATATTTTGTTGTACATCTGTATGATTATTTAGAGTTTGCAAACTTACAAAAAATACTATAAAAATCTTTGGTATTTTTATTGCTTCAATAAAAACTTATTGTATATTTGCAACCGATTTAAACAGAACAAAACACACTAAAGATATTTGAAATGAAAAGAACCTTTCAACCATCAAAGACTAAGAGAAGAAACAAGCACGGATTTAGAGAAAGAATGGCCAGTGCAAACGGCAGAAAAGTTTTGTCTAGAAGAAGAGCTAAAGGAAGAAAGAAACTTAGTGTTTCTACTGAAGCTAGTTTACGTAGAAAATAATATGATTCTCCATTAAACATATTTATTAAAAGGTGTTACTTTAACAGTAGCACCTTTTTTTTATACCATCACTAAATACCCTTTATCATGCCTAAAAACAATAACTTAAAATCTATATTACTCATTGGCTCAGGCCCTATTGTTATTGGTCAAGCTTGTGAGTTTGATTATTCTGGTTCTCAATCTTTAAGATCGCTTAGAGAAGATGGAGTAGAAACCATCTTAATCAATTCTAATCCTGCTACCATTATGACCGACCCAAGTATGGCCGATCATGTGTACTTAAAGCCCTTAACCACAAAATCTATTATTGAGATTCTGAAAAAACACCCCAATATTGATGCTGTTTTACCTACTATGGGTGGACAAACAGCCCTGAATTTATGCATTGAAGCAGATGATAAAGGAATTTGGGAAGATTTTGGTGTGAAAATTATTGGTGTAGATATTGACGCCATTAATATTACTGAAGATCGTGAAAAATTTAGGTTATTAATGGAAAAAATTGGAGTTCCCGTAGCTCCTTCCAAAACGGTAACTTCTTTCTTACAGGGCAAAGAAGTAGCTCAAGAATTTGGTTTTCCTCTTGTAATTCGCGCTTCTTTTACTCTTGGTGGTACCGGTGCTTCTTTTGTACACTCAGAAGATGAATTTGATGAGCTATTAACGCGTGGTTTAGAAGCTTCACCAATTCATGAGGTTTTAATTGATAAAGCGCTCTTAGGTTGGAAAGAATACGAATTAGAATTACTTCGCGATGCTAATGATAACGTGGCTATTATTTGTAGCATTGAAAATATGGACCCCATGGGGATTCATACTGGAGATTCTATTACTGTTGCTCCAGCAATGACGTTAAGTGACCGTACTTACCAAAAAATGCGTGACTTGGCTATAAAAATGATGCGTAGTATAGGTGATTTTGCAGGCGGATGTAACGTGCAATTTGCCGTAAGCCCTGATGAAAATGAAGATATTATAGCCATAGAAATCAACCCTCGTGTTTCTCGTTCATCTGCATTGGCTTCAAAAGCAACCGGTTACCCAATTGCTAAAATTGCTACTAAATTAGCAATGGGGTATCACTTAGATGAATTAGATAACCAAATTACTAAAACTACATCAGCCTTTTTTGAGCCTAGTTTAGACTATGTAATTGTAAAAATACCTCGTTGGAATTTTGATAAATTTGAAGGTTCAGATAGAACTTTAGGGCTTCAAATGAAATCGGTTGGTGAAGTAATGGGTATTGGTCGTTCGTTTCAAGAAGCCTTGCACAAAGCTACTCAGTCGCTAGAAATTAAAAGAAATGGGCTAGGAGCTGACGGAAAAAGCTATACAGATTATGAGCAAATCATCAGTAAATTAACCCATGCTAGTTGGGACCGCGTTTTCGTAATTTATGATGCCATTCAATTAGGTATTCCGTTGAGTAGAATTCATGAAATTACCAAAATTGATATGTGGTTCTTGAAACAGTACGAAGAACTATTTCAGCTTGAAAAAGAAATTAGCAAATTTACTATAGATACTATTGAAAAAGACTTGCTTTTAGAAGCGAAACAAAAAGGTTTTGCAGATAGACAAATTGCGCATATGCTTAAATGCTTAGAAAGCCAAGTCTATAACAAAAGAGAAGAATTTCAAATTAATCGAGTTTATAAATTAGTAGATACCTGTGCAGCCGAGTTTGAAGCCAAAACTCCTTATTATTATTCTACCTTTGAAGCAGCATACCAAGCTAAAGATGGTAGCCTAATTCAACACAACGAAAGTGAAGTTTCAAACAAAAAGAAAATTGTTGTTCTAGGTTCTGGCCCTAACCGAATTGGGCAAGGAATTGAATTTGATTATTGTTGTGTGCATGGTGTTCTAGCGGCTAAAGAATGTGGCTATGAAACCATTATGATCAACTGTAACCCAGAAACAGTTTCAACCGATTTTGATACTTCAGATAAACTTTATTTTGAACCCGTTTTCTGGGAACATATTTACGATATCATTCGCCACGAAAAGCCCGAAGGAGTGATTGTTCAATTGGGTGGTCAGACCGCCTTAAAATTAGCTGAAAAATTAAGTAGATACGGCATTAAAATTTTAGGAACCAGCTATGAAGCTTTAGATTTAGCAGAAGACCGCGGAAGCTTTTCTAAATTATTACAAGAAAACAACATACCTTATCCTGAGTTTGGTGTTGCAGAAACCGCAGAAGAAGCACTTCAACTTGCTGATGAACTTGATTTTCCTATCCTTGTAAGACCTTCTTACGTTTTGGGTGGGCAAGGAATGAAAATTGTCATCAATAAAAAAGAACTTGAAGCACACGTTGTAGATTTACTTAGAAAAATACCGAATAACAAGTTGCTTTTAGATCATTATTTAGACGGTGCAATTGAGGCAGAAGCAGATGCCATTTGTGATGGTGAAGATGTTTACATTATAGGCATCATGGAGCATATAGAACCCTGCGGAGTGCATTCTGGAGATTCAAACGCTACCTTACCTCCCTTTAATTTGGGAGACTTGGTTTTGCAGCAAATTAAAGATCATACCAAAAAAATAGCATTAGCACTAAACACCGTTGGTCTAATCAATATACAATTTGCTATTAAGGACGACAACGTATTTATTATTGAAGCCAACCCAAGAGCCTCTAGAACCGTTCCTTTTATTGCTAAAGCCTATGGTGAACCTTATGTAAATTACGCCACCAAAGTAATGCTAGGAGAGAAAAAAGTAAAAGACTTTAATTTTCAACCCAAATTAGAAGGATACGCCATTAAACAACCCGTGTTTTCCTTTGATAAATTCCATAACGTTAATAAACAATTAGGCCCAGAAATGAAAAGTACGGGAGAAAGCATCCTCTTTATAGATAGCCTAAAAGATGATGAATTCTACAATCTTTACACAAGACGAAAAATGTACTTAAGTAAATAAATTATTCCAATCAACCTACTTTTTCAATACTCAGCAAGTAGGTTGGTTGGTTATAAAGTTACAGGATTTTTTTTTTGAAGCCAAGAACCCGCTTTCCGCTTCAAATCCGCAACCCAAATGCAAGTTGGTTAAGTGTATTCAAGAGCTTCCTACCGGTCGCTTTTCATTACACAAACCAACTAAGCCTTTGCGTTTTACGGGTTTTTCACTTCAATCGGGGCTAAGAAAAAACGTATCTAACTTATATTTTCAAAATTAATTGATTACTTCAACTATACTTGCGGTACCAATTTAATTGTTTAATGTCAATGATAAAGCGAAAATAGCGGTATTAGCTGGTTAAATAAGTGAAATTAAAACTTGTTCTAGTTGTTCAATTTTTTTACTATTTTATGAGTTTAAAGACGCCTTTACAGCCCTAGCACATTTCTCTCCATCAATGGCGGCAGATACAATTCCACCGGCATATCCAGCACCTTCACCACAAGGAAACAAACCTTTAATGTCTGGGTGTTGTAGGCTCTCATGGTCTCGGGGAATTCTAACTGGAGAGGAAGTTCTTGATTCGGTTGCTAAAATTATTGCATCAGGATGCAAATAGCCTTTCATTTTTTTTCCAAAATCAACAAAAGCAGCACGTAAGCGTTCTGTGATTAAGGATGGAAATATAGCATCCATTTTTACAGAGACAATTCCTGGTTGATAAGAACAATCAGGCAAATTAACCGATTTCTTTTTTTGAATAAAGTCAACTATACGTTGGGCGGGTGCTTTTTGAGTTTTTCCTGCCAATTGCCAGCATCTTTGTTCAATTTCTTGCTGGAACTCAAGACCACGCAATGGGTTGTTTTTATTGCTATAGCCTAATATTTCATCATCAATAGTGGTAACAATACCACTGTTTGCAAATGGATTGTTTCGTTTTGAAGGAGACCACCCATTGGTAACAATTTCACCAGGAGTTGTGGCACATGGTGCTATAATTCCACCAGGACACATACAAAAGGAATATACTCCTTTACCCTTTACCTGAGTAACTAAACTGTAGGAAGCTGGAGGTAAATAGGACGGTCTTTCTGGATTTTTATATTGAATTTGATCTATTAACTGCTGTGGATGTTCGGCACGAACACCAAGTGCAAAAGTTTTAAACTCAATAGCAATATGTTGATGATGTAAGGTTCTAAAAACATCTCTAGCTGAATGCCCTGTGGCAAGAATAACAGAATTTGTTGGAATTGTTTTCTGTTTCTTTTGATGACTAACCTCAACTGCTTGTATCTTGTTTTTATCTAAAATGAACCCTGTAAACTGTGTTTCAAAATGAATTTCTCCACCGGAAGCTAAAATTTGTTCGCGGATTGCGGCAATGATTTTAGGAAGCTTATTAGTGCCAATGTGCGGGTGAGCATCAACCATAATGTTTTGGTCTGCTCCAAAGTTTACAAATACTTCTAAAATTTTTTGAATACTGCCTCGCTTGCCAGAGCGAGTATACAATTTTCCATCAGAGTACGTTCCTGCTCCACCTTCACCAAAACAGTAGTTAGAGTTTTCATCAACAAGATGTTCTTTGTGAATTTTAGCCAAATCTCTTCTTCGGCTTCTCACATCTTTTCCACGTTCAATTAGCAGCGGTTGAATTCCTAATTCAATGAGTTGTAAAGCGGCAAAAATACCTGCCGGTCCAGCTCCAATAATCACTGTTTTTGGGGCTTCAGCCGGAAGAACAGGATAGACTTTAGAAAAAGACGGGGTTTTAATTTTTGGAGTTCCAGCCAAAGAATAAGCAACTCTTAATTGAAAGTATATAACCTTAGAACGCGCATCTATAGAGCGTTTAAGTACTTTAAAAGATTTAATTTCTTCGCTTTTTATTTGTAATTTTTTACTGAGGTATTTGAGCAGGATATGTTTTGTCTCTATTTCAGAGGCAGGTATGCGTAAATCAGTAACAAGTGGAGTTTTCAAAAAATTCGATTTTAAAAGAACAAAGATAAACTAAATTCACTTGGTTTACTTTTTTTAGACTAAAAACAAATGGAGGTATTTACTTAGTTTTTAGTCATCAATTTGAACGTGTTTGTTGTCTAACAGGCATAAATTTATCCCCTAGCTTTTATTTCAAGATATTTATTAATCACATTAATTTGAAGTTCTTCTGGTGCTGTTAAAATAGCCTGAATACCATTTTTCTTAAGTAAGTAAATCATTTCTTGTTTCTGAAGCATTAAGTCTTCAGCTATACTAACATCATAAATCTCGTTGGTATTTTGAGGTATTGAATGCCGTAGCTTTTCAACTTCTGTATTCTTGAAAAAAACCAAAATTAATTCATGTTTCTGATCAATTGCTTTTAAGTATAATAATTGTCTTTCTAAGGATACTTTGTGTTCAAAATTGGTGTATAAAATAAGTAAACTTCGCTTAGTAATTTTTCTACTGATGTATGCATAAAGTTGAGCAAAATCGGTCATGGCATAGTCGGGTGTTATTTGGTATAAACTTTCCATGATTTTTCGTAATTGCAACTTTTGGTTATTTGCTTTTTGCATTCTGCTTACTTGGCTAGAAAATTGAAGCATACCAACTTTGTCCTTTCGCTTTAATGCAACATTGGTTAAGGCTAAGCATGAGTTTATTGAATAATCTAACAAACTCAATCCATCAAATGGCATTTTCATGTTTTTACCAGCGTCTAACAAACAATACATGTCTTGCGATTTTTCATCTTGAAATTGATTCACCATTAATCGCCTTTGTTTTGCTGTAGCTTTCCAATTTATAGTTCTCATGTCATCACCAACTACATAGTCTTTAATCTGTTCAAACTCTAGTGTGTGGCCAATTCGTCTTACTTTCTTAAATCCAAATAAGGATTTCATGTGATGAGAGGCGTAAAAATCCATTTCTTTCATTTGAACAAAAGAAGGATAAACCAAGACTTCTTTCTCTCCATCAAAACTAAACCTGCGTTGCAGTAGTCCTAATTTAGTTGAAGCAAAACAATGTAATTTTCCAAAAATATAAACTCCTCTTTTCTTAGGAATTAGTTCATAGTTGATTTCTTGTTGCGAATTTGCATCTAAAAATATATGTTTTTCAAAATCTCTTTTTTGAAATTGAATAGGGACTTCATCAATCAATTTTATTTTTAAATGATAATCACATTCATTCATTAATTGAATGTGAATTGTATTGGCATCTGAATTAGAAAATTTAGCTGCTAAATTTCTAGATGCTGTTAGTTTAACTTTAGCAAATAAAGTAATTAAATCTAGCAGAAAAGCAACAGTCAGTCCAATAAGATAATACCAGCTTATCAAATATAAGAAGGGTATAAAAAAGCCTAATAGAAATAGCACTGGTACAGTAAATACCAAGTAAAATAACAAGGGGCTAAAATAAATTTGTTGATACAGTTTTTTCACTATCTAGGAACTTCAGCGGTTTTACTTATTAGGTCAATCACACGCTCTGTGGTAATGCCTTCCATTTCTTTTTCTGGAGATAGGATAATTCTATGATTTAACACTGGCTTTAATGCGCGTTTCACATCCTCTGGACTCACAAAATCTCTGCCTTCCATGGCGGCAAAAGTTTTGGCTACGTTTAATAAAGCAATAGAGGCTCTAGGAGAGGCTCCTAAAATAAGATGCGGATGTTTTCTTGTTTCCTGAATAATTTGAGCTATATATCTTAAAATTTTAGGCTCAACAATAACTTGCTGAATAATGGATTGATATTGAAGAAGTTGTTTTGGAGTTAAGACAGAATTTACCTGCGAAGAAAAATCTTGGTTGTTGTTACTGTGCTTATTTTCTAAAATTTTCACTTCGGCTTCTAAACTTGGATAGGACAATTTAATTTTAAAAAGAAAACGGTCCAATTGTGCTTCTGGTAAGGCATAAGTCCCTTCTTGGTCAATTGGGTTTTGGGTTGCTAAAACCATAAAAGGCTCTTGCATGGTAAACACTTGGTTGTCTATACTAATTTGTTTTTCTTCCATCACTTCAAATAAGGAAGATTGAGTTTTTGCGGGAGATCGATTAATTTCATCAATTAAAATTAAATTAGAAAAAATAGGCCCTTTTTTAAAAATAAATTCATTGGCCGCTTCATTAAAAACAGAAGTTCCTAAAACATCACTAGGCATGAGGTCTGGTGTAAATTGAATTCGACTAAACCCTGCTGAAATGCACTTTGCAAAAATTTTAGCTGTTTCGGTTTTAGCAATACCTGGAACCCCTTCAATTAGCACGTGTCCTTTAGAAAGTAAACTTGCAATTAACAGATCAACAAATTCCTCTTGACCAATAATTAGTCGGTTTATCTGAGCGCGAAGTGCTTCTACAGAATTTTTAAGTTCAGTAAGTGGAATTCTGCTTTCAAATTCAGAATGTGTGGCATTTTCATTAGCCTGTTCATTTTGCTCTTCAGAAGATGTTGAACGTATTTCATAATCTGAATGTTGTTGATTTTCTGGGTTGATATTTTTGTGTTCGTTTTCCATTACATGTATTTTTTTACAATTCTAATCACTTTCTTTAAGTCGCGTTGTTCAATTTCTAATTTATTGCTAATTTTTTTGATTTGTTTTAAATCATTCTTTATATCATTAATATCTATTTCTTTTTTCTGAGCAATAGTCTGTAGTTCTTCATCTGAAGGGTTTTTGCTTATTCCGTAATCTAAAAACCATTTTTTCTGTAGTTGGTCAATCTTCATAGAAACAAATTCTGCATGGGTTTGTTTTTTCTGAAAAACATCTGAAATTGTTCTAATAAATTCAACCGACTTGTTGGGATAAGGCAAGACTACAGGAATAGTTCTTTGTTTTCGCTTAGCCATAAAAATTAAAAGTATTAAAATACTTACAATTAAGCTGTAAAACATCCATTTTAAAGCTCTGTTTTTCAACATGTATTGCAGTGGAGAAGTAGCTATTTGTTTACCGCTTTTAAAATAAGCATCTAAGTACAGATTTTTGTGGGTTTCAAATTGTTCAAGAATTTCTTCTACATACGCATAATGAGATCTGCGTAAGAAAAAGAAGTTGCCAAAGCTTTCTGGGTGAGTGTGTAAGTAAATTTGGCCTTTTCCTTCGTTAATTTTAATGAAATTAGGATAGGATTCTTTACTAGATTTCATTTCAGAAACAAGCCCAAGAGTATCTGCCTGAATACTGTCTAAACGAATAAAATAACGTTGTGTAATGTATTTACCTGTGGGAAATTCTTGTTGTGAAAGCCCTCTAATTTTAGCGTTGAAATAATTTTGCCCCTGTGGGTTGGTAAGGGTTCTTGTTTCAAATTTATATTCTTCTGTAATTGGCTTAGAAAAGTATTTATTTGAAATTAAAAGTTGATTTCCTTCACTTACCCAATCTTTTAATTTTTTCCAACCTATGTCAGAAATGTCAGAATAACCATTCACAAAAATTAAAGTCCCTTGATTAATTTCATTGTTCATAAAGGCTTCATATACACTTTTGTTTAAGTATTGAATAGAATCAAAAGTTGAATTTTCTATAGCATCATGAAAGGCCTTACTTCCTAAAGCTTTAGTAGAGGTAAAGGTGTAATCTGAACTAAAATCTAAAGGTTCTGGGCTGTTTACTTCCCAATAAATCATAACAGCAATGGCCAAAACAAGAAGGGCAACTATAGTTTTTTGTTTTTTATCCATGCTTTTGGTTTAACAGTTGATGGAGCTGACTAAGTGAGTTTTTATATTTTGCGTATAATTGTTCATTCACATTAAAATCACCATACCAAGCATATTCATAATAATAGGTAAGCTGTTTAAAATCCTCTAAAAATACACTTGAGTTTAGTTCATAAAAATAATCACTATTGGTTTTATCAGACTTAAATTTAATGCATTTTAATTGATCCAATTGATCAAGAATTTGGATGTATTGATAACGAATTAATAGTTGATAATTTTGTTCTTTTTTAGCTTTTTTGATAAGGTCATCAATGGCTGTTTTTCGTTCATCTGAGCTTAAATTATGCAACAAAACCTCGTTGTTTTTATGGGTTGTTTTTATGGGTTTTCTTAGTGGGTTATTTTTAAAAAATAAATAGACCAATAGAGCAATCACTAATCCAATTACCAAATAGGGGAGAACTTCTACAAAAGTTCCCCACCAACCTGGTTTTCCTAGATTAAATAGACTGTCAAATATACGGTCTAAGCCACGCCCAACCCAATTCCAAAACAGGTCCCATAAAGATTCTTGGGCTTTGTTGTTTTCTTGGTATTGATAGATGTTTTCATTTTTCAAATCTTCTATAACTTCAGGTTTAAAGACAGGACTACTGCCTTCAGAAAGCCATCCTCTTGAAGTTTCGTTATCCTGAAAAATGAAATTTAAGTTCATTAAAGATCTCCTATTTGATTGATTTCCTCTAAGTCTGACTCACCATATTTTTTTTCATTTAAGTTGAAATAAATTAAGGCAGAAAGAACAATAGCTAAGATATTGAGCACATATTGAAGAAAGGTACTAACTGTATTAATACTTGCTAAAACAATTTTATCTGTAGATGAAAAGCTTGAAAAATCACCTTCAGCAAGGCCAGATAACCAAAGGTATATCCCTGCAGGAAGACTAAAAATTAGACCAATTAAACTAATTATAATGGCAAATATAAAAATAGCTCCAAAGGTTGCCCACCAGTTGTTTTTCACTAAACGGAAACATTCATTAATGATTTCACCAACACTCATGTTTTTAAATACCAAGAGCGGAAAAGCAATAGAAAAGACTACAGCAAAATAAATACCTGGTAAAACACAGACTATAAAACCAATCACTAAAATTAAGCCTAATAAAATAGACATACCTAAGGCATTACCAAATTGTGTTTTGATAACAGAAGAGATTTCCTCCATAGAAAAGCTACCTGTTTCTTTATATGATTTTATAGCACCTAAAACAGATAATTCTAAAATAATAAAAAGAACGATACTTAATACAGCAATAATCAAATTGACACCAACTAGGCTAAAATCAAAAGCTTCATTGGTAAAACTTTCAAATCCAGAAGGGTCTGTAAAATCAAAATCGAAACTGCTTGTTGCGGAATATTGGCTATAGAAGCTAAGCAACAAAATTGGAACTAAAAAAGGGATTACAAATTTAAGAAATACTTGCCAAAGTTTTTTATGAAAAAGCTTTGCAAAATTAAAGGTGTCAGAAATGAGTTCTCCAAATTCTCTTGTTTTTTCTAATTTAAAATCAGGTTTCATTTTTTTTTGTTTTTAGGTTAAGTTGAATGGGTAAAAATAGATAATAATAAAGAATTAAACTTAAAGACGCACCAATTATTAAAATAGCTATAAAATCGGGCATGTAAGTCATACGGGTTATAAAGCCTTCTAAAAATCCAGCTAGTATAAAAAACGGCACGGTACTAATCACAATTTTAAGCGCATCTTTAGCACGCATTGTAAACGACTTTAACCGAGTATAAGTTCCAGGAAAAATTATTCCTTTAGCTAGAACCATACCCGCAGCAATACAAATAATAATCACTGAAATCTCAATGGTTCCGTGAATCCAAATGGTTCGTACAGATTCCCATAGTAGTCCTTTTTCGTAGAAAAAATATTGAAAAGACCCTAACATTATAGCATTTTGCATGGCTATATAAACTGTACCAATACCCAATAAAATTCCAGCAGCAAAAGAAAGTAAGCCCACTCTTACATTATTGATGGTGATGCCCAAAAACATGTCTAACGAATTTGCTTTTTTGTATACAGCCATAGGATCTCCTTGCTCTATATTATTTAAGGTCATGTTTACATAAGCATCACCAAGAATTAAACGTACAAAATCACCATCCTGAGATGCAGAATAAGCTCCAATTATACTAAAACCTAAAAACAAGAAAAAAGCAATAGCAAGTTCTTTAAAATATGATTTAAACATTTTAGGAAACCCTTTTTTGTAAAATTCTATCAATTGATTTTTTGTAGTTCGCTTATTTTCATTTATTTTTCGATGCGCTTTAGAAGTGAGTTGATTGAGGTAAGGCACCAGCGTGCTTTCAGGGTAAAAAGTTTGTGCATAGCTTAAATCTTCAGAAATGCTTACATACATATTGGTAAGCTCTCTTGGATTTAAATATTTTTTCTTGGAAAGAAAATTTTCAAATTCATTCCATTTGTCCTTATTTTGCCGAATAAATGAAGCTTCACGCATAGTCTGAAAATATAGTTTCAAAGATAAACGAATTTATGAATAATTTTAGCATAGAAACAAGTCAAAATGTAAAAATTGCACAATCTCCTGCATATTTAACCGATCGTATATTTGCCTACTTAATAGACGGTTTAATTATAGGAGTTTATATTTTTATTGTTTTTTTTACTTTAAACGGTTTTACATCAAGTACATTTGGATTAAGTATATTTTCTGTTTTATTACTCCCTGTTTTACTTTATCATCTATTATTTGAAATTTTTAATAATGGCCAAAGTCCTGGAAAGAATGCCATGCAAATTAGAGTGATTAAAGAAGATGGAACAGCACCAAGTTTAGGAGACTATTTGCTTAGATGGATTTTGCGCTTAATTGAAATATCCTCACTCTCTGGCGTTGTTGCCATTATTTCAATTGTTTTGACCAATAAAAACCAGCGTTTAGGAGATTTAGCCGCAAAAACATTGGTAGTATCAGAAAAGGCATCTAAAGCAAGCATTTTTAATTTTAAATTCTCAAAAGATTACACGCCTACTTTTGAACAAGTTGTTTTATTGACGGACAATGATATACAGCGTATTAAAAATGTATTTTCAAATGCAAGACGAACTAAAAATTCTTATGTATTAGAGCAATTAAAACTAAAACTAATAGCTCAGCTACATTTAGAAACCAATTTACCAGCAGAAGAATTTATATTTAAAATCTTAAAAGACCATTATTTTATAACTAAAGATCAATAATTTGGATTTTATACTCATTTTAGACATTTTAGGTGTTGTAGCCTTTTCCATTTCTGGTGCACTTGCTGGTATGCGAAAAAAATTAGATCCCTTTGGTATTCTAATTATTGCTTTTGTAACCTCTGTTGGTGGAGGTACGTTGAGAGATGTACTTCTTCATACTGAAGTTGGTTGGCTCTCTAACATGCTATACGTTTATACCATTTTGTTTTTTGCAATTATAGCAATGACTTTTAGAGAACGTCTAAACTACTTTAGAAAATCACTATTTCTATTTGATACTTTAGGAATAGGCTTATACACCGTTGTAGGTGTAGAAAAAGCACTTTCAGCCGATTTGCATCCTATTATATGCATTGCATTTGGCACAATGAGTGCGTGTTTTGGAGGAGTAATAAGAGATATTTTGTGTAATGAAATTCCAATTATTTTTAGACAAGAAATCTACGCAACAGCTTGTATAATGGGAGGAGTCTTTTATTTTGTTTTTTATTATTTTGGCGCTCCAAATGGCATTATATTTGTTGTTTCTTTTGCAGTTGTGGTGATTATTCGATTACTCGCTGTAATTTTTAAAATTAGTTTACCTAATATTTATGAATCAAAACAAAAATAATGATTAATCGCTTCTTCATGCTATTGCTTCTATTCAACTCAGTTTTAATCACTGCGCAGAATGAAGCAATTCCTTTTTATTCAAGTATAGAACAAACCGATACTGAAGATAACGAAGATAACTGGAAAGCTTTTTATGTTCAAGCATCTCCTTTAGGGTCTTCAGATTTTAGTATTTTTAGACCAGATGTACCTATAGATGATATTGTGAGTTTTAGAGACAATTTAGGAATAGGGTATGCTTATGAACTTAGTCTGGGATTCTATTTTAATTCTTTTATGGGAGTTGGTTTTTCCTATTCCAATGCAAGTCTTTCAGATCAATTCAATAGGTTTGGAGAATTGTTTTATAAAAATGAACTCAATATAAACACCTATAGCATTAATATCAACAATTTAGGAACAGGCTTAAGAGAACAGGATTTATTTTACTTCAGTTATGGAGTTTCCTATTTTGATTTACAACAAGATTTTTTTCAATTGGCTGGTAATTACCAACGAAGAGCTTCAGGTAATGGATTTGGTTTTAGAAGCGAAATAGGATACAATTATCACCTATATGATCAACTATTTTTAAACTTATCTTCCACTTTTGTTATAGGCTCAATCACCTCTATTAGAAGTTACACTCCCAGTGGAAGTTACCGATTAAACGAATTAGATGAAGACACCACCTCATTACTACAACTCAATTTTCTAGTAGGGCTAACTTATTATCTCCCATTTTAAGATATATGCTTTTTAAGTTCTTGCATTTGAAAAAAACGTTTCTTCAATCTATTGTTATTTTTAAAACAATAAAAAAAGTGGGTTCTGTTTTTAGATTTCAATAAACATTTTATATTTGATTAATGATTGGATAAATAATTTACGCAAACATTGAAAATATTATGAAAAGTAAAACAGATAAACTACTGCTTCAACACAACGGAATTCAATTTGTGTTAATTTTCATAAGTGTTTTACTTGCTTTTATGCTTTCTGAATGGAGCAGATCAAGAAATGATAAGAAATCCGAAACAAAAATATTAATTGAAATCAACAACAGCTTATCTCGAGATTTGGAAGATTTTAAGTCTAACATTGATGGTTATAAATTAAGTAATAGAAGTACAGAAGTTATTTTAAATTGGGTAAAAGGTGAAGCTATACCTTCAGACTCAATTAATCTATACTATCAAATTTTATTCAGAAACTATACCCCTATTATCAACTAATCAGCTTATGAATCACTTAAAGCAACAGACATTAAACTGATTGACGATGACAGCTTGAGGATTGAAATTATAGCTATGTATGATTACTTTTTTAGAACACTTGAATTACTTGAAAATGAAATTCCTGAAATGCAAGATTTTAAGAATTATGCTCTTCAATTAGATCAACTGATTCAGCCATACATGATTTTTGATGATGATTTAGAATTAGTTGGATTGGAGGCCGAACACAACTTAACCGATTTGGAAAAGCAAATAATAAAGAATTCAATTTGGAAGACTACTCAAAACAGAAAATTCAAAGTGAGTCAGTATCAATATGTAAACAATAAAATTGAAGCACTACAAACTAAGATAAATACAAAGCTAGATAACAATTAGTTTAGTTTTTTATGATATTATTTGAAACTCAATAATATCATGCCTATCAAATCAGCTTACTTTAATCGTTATTTGTTTAAAAAACCTATATTTGAATTTCAAACAGTATTCAATGACGCAAATAGAAGATTTAGTAACTAGCCTACAAAAGAAAAATCCAGATGCTTTAGAGCAATTGCATCAAATGTACGCCAAAAATATTTGTGGAGCTATTCAAATCATTGTACAAGATGAAGCTATTGCCAAAGAAATTTGCCAGGATGTGTTTGTTAAAGTTTGGCAAAAATCACATTTATACGATGCTTCAAAAGGACGTTTTTTTACCTGGTTACTCAATATGTCTCGCAATGCAGCCATTGATTTTACTCGTTCTAAGGAATTTAACAAACAAAAAAAGAACCATTCCTTAGATTTTTTCGTACATATATTAGAAAAGCCTGATGAAGCAGATAGCAATGAAGACTATTCAGGTTTAAAAAACTTGATCAAAAAGTTGAAAAAAAAATGCGTTCAACTCATTGAAATGCTCTACTTTAAAAACCATACCCAAAATGAAGCAGCAGAAGAGCTAGACATTCCTTTAGGAACGGTGAAAAGTAGAAATAGAAATTGCTTAAAGGCTTTACGTACAGAAATAGAATCAGATGAATAAAGAAGAATTAATTGCCTCAGGCGAATTGGAATTGTATGTTGCTGGACTTTTAGATGAAGACCGAGCCCAGGAAATTACATCCTTAATTCAATCTGATGAGGAAGTAAGAAAAGAAGTTGAATCCATCGAACAAGCTATTTTAAAACTTTCAGAAGAATCAACAGTTCATCGTGATTTTGCTTTTACAGAAGTGCTTAAAAAAGTAATCCTAAACAAAGAATCTTCAGAAGAAAATGAATCTGCCGATTTCAAAATTACTCCAAAAGAACGTACTTGGCGTACTTATGTAAGCTGGGCTGCCGCTGCAGTTTTTCTGTTGATGTTTGTGCTTCAATACCAAAACACGGAGGAAGTAACCAATCAACTCAACCTTAGTCTAGAAGAGAAAAAAGACTTAAATACAACAGTTGAACAACAAAATTTTAAACTTCAATACAAAGACGATTTATTAGCTACTTTAGCTTCGCCAGCTACAGAAACGGTTCAACTTGCTGGTCAAGAAGTTTCACCAGAATCAGCTGCACAAGTTTTTTGGAATAAAGAATTAGATCAAGTAGTGATTAATGCAAGTCAATTACCAAAACCTCCACAAGGAAAAGTATATCAAGTTTGGTCGTTAAAGTTAGAGCCACTTACACCCACCAGCTTAGGCTTATTAGATGGATCTAGTCAAGCAGACGACTTATTTTTATTGAGTAATCCTAATTCTTCAGAGGCTTTTGGGATTACTTTAGAACCAGAAGGAGGAAGTGAAACACCAACCTTAGAACAGTTGTATGTGCTTGGTGTCTATGAATCCTAAGGTACAATTTAAATTTATTTTTCAACCCTGTTACAAGTTCGATCTGAGTCGAGAACCACTCACGTCCTAATGTAGCTTGTCCAAAGCCAAGTCGAAGTGCTCGCACTTCAAACAAAATACTGATAATTATCGCTGTCCGAAGTTTGGAACTTTGGACCTACTTGCTAATCAAGATTCCTTGAAGCTTATCGCTGTC
>JAIUMH010000016.1 GCA_022565635.1 Flavobacteriaceae bacterium
GCAGTGGATGAAGTTTTTCATAATAGATTGGTTAGTTTGTAAAGTCCTTACCGCCTGGTAAGGACTTTACTTTTTTTAGTTCTATGCTATGGTTTAAAACTTTCAGTATTCCATGTGTTTTATTAAGGCTAAAATCTTCAGAATAAAAAAAGCCATGCAAATGCACGGCCTTCTTAATTCTACTTATTTTTAACTTTAATACGCTCTATCTTTTTTTCCTTCATAAAAATTCATAAACGCCTTGTTTACTACACGATTTCCGCCAGCTGTTGGATAATCTCCTGTAAAGTACCAATCACCTAAATTTTTTGGACAGGCTTGATGAAGTAATTCTACACTCTGGTAAATAACTTTAATTTCTGCTTGAATACTTTCATCGCCAAGTAATTCAGCTATTTTATCAGAAATTTCTTCATCGGTGAAAGAATCGTAAACCGCAGTTACTTGATTTTGAATTTCAAATGTTTCTTTTTGATTTTCGGCTTTACATTTTTGATATACCTCCTCAATAACATGCCATTGATTTCTTTCTTTAAGTAAAGCTAAAGCGGCTCTAAAAGCAACAAAATCTTCCAATCTTGCCATGTCAATACCATAGCAATCTGGATAACGAATTTGAGGAGCAGAAGAAACAATTACAATTTTTTTAGGGTTTAAACGATCCAACATTTTCAGAATACTTTTCTTTAAAGTAGTTCCTCTTACAATACTATCGTCAATAACCACTAAATTATCGGTGGGTTTTACAACTCCATAAGTTACATCATATACGTGTGCTACTAAATCATCTCGACTAGAATCTTCAGTAATGAAGGTTCTTAATTTAGCATCTTTAACTGCAATTTTTTCAGTCCTAATACGGTGAGAAAGAATTTCCTTTAAACGTTCATCAGTAAGGTTTTCTTTTTCATCTAAAATGGCTTGATTTTTTTGTCTGTTCAATTCATCTTGTGCCGCTTCGTTCATTCCTATAAAAGAAGTTTCAGCAGTATTTGGAATATAAGAAAAAACCGAATTTAAGGTATCGTAGTTAATAGCTTCTAAAACTTTAGGCATTAATAAACGTCCAAGTTCTTTCCGTTCTTCGTAAATTTCAGCATCACTTCCCCTAGAAAAATAAATTCGTTCAAAAGAGCAAGCTTTTCTTTCTAAGGGTTCAATAATTTTTTTAATACTTACCTTTCCATCTTTCTTGGTAATTATAGCGTGTCCTGGTGGTAGTTCTTGAACATCATCAAAATCAACATTAAAGGCAGTTTGAATTACCGGGCGTTCTGAAGCCACCGTTACAATTTCCTCATCTTGGTAATAATATACTGGTCTAATTCCAGCCGGATCACGAAGTACAAAAGAATCTCCGTGCCCAATCATTCCCGCCATTGCATAACCACCATCCCAATCGGTTGAAGATTTTCTAAGAATTTTATGGATTTTTAATTGTTCCATAATATGAGGTGAAGCTTGCTTTTTAGAGTAGCCTTCTGCCTTTAATTTTTTGTAAAGTTTTCTAACTTCAGAATCTAAAAAATGACCAATTTTTTCCATTACGGTGATGGTATCGGCTTTTTCTTTGGGATGCTGTCCTAACTCTACTAAATTTTCAAAAAGCTCTCCCACATTGGTCATGTTGAAGTTTCCTGCCAAGATTAAATTTCTGTGCATCCAGTTATTTTGTCTTAAAAATGGATGTACACTCTCTATGCTATTTTTTCCAAACGTACCATACCTTACGTGGCCTAAAAAAACTTCGCCTATATAAGGTAAATTTTCCTTTTGCCATTGGGTATCGTCTTGGTGTTCAGGATGTAATTCTAATTCGCTATTAATGCGTTCGTTAATTTTAGCAAAAATATCTTGAATGGGTTGGTCTGCATTAGAACGTACTCTGCTTATATACCTTCGGCCAGGTTTCATATCTAATTTTACACTGGCTAATCCCGCTCCATCTTGTCCGCGATTATGCTGTTTTTCAAGCATCAAGTACATTTTGTTGATACCGTAAAAAGCAGTACCGTATTTTTCCTTGTAAAATTCAAGTGGTTTTTGCAATTTAAGAAGGGCAATACCACATTCGTGTTTAATTAGTTCACTCATTTTTAAGTACAAAAAAGCCCCAAAAATTGGGGCGTAAATTATTTAGCTAAATTGATTTCAAATTGTGTTAAGGCTTTAAAGTGCTTTAAGCGCTCGTTTACCTCCTCTTGGTCTAATTGAAGCATTCTTTCTGTGCCAAATTTTTCTACACAAAACGAAGCTAAATTAGAACCGTGAATAATGGCATTTTTCATGTTTTTGAAAGAAATATTTCCAGTTTGTGCCAAGTATCCTGTAAACCCACCAGCAAACGTATCTCCAGCTCCGGTAGGGTCAAAAACTTCTTCTAAGGGCAGGGCAGGGGCAAAAAACATTTCTTCTTTATGAAATAACAAAGCTCCATGTTCACCTTTTTTAATCACCACATAATTGGGACCCATATCACGAATAACACGTGCGGCTTTCACTAAAGAATATTCGCCAGAAAGTTGTCTTGCTTCTTCATCATTAATGGTAATCACATCTACTTTAGCAATGACTTCTTTTAGCAAATCTAAAGCTGAATCCATCCAAAAATTCATGGTATCTAAAACAATAAGCTTTGGGTTGTTAACCTGATCAATAACGCTTAATTGAACCGCTGGATGTAAATTCCCCAACATAACAATTTCAGCATTTTTAAAACTTTCAGGCACTACAGGCTGAAAATCTGCCAATACATTTAATTGCGTATCTAAGGTGTCTCTGGAATTCATGTCGTTGTGGTATTTACCACTCCAAAAGAAAGTTTTACCACCTTTTACTTGTTCAAGACCTTCTAAATTGATTTTATGGTCTTTTAAAATCTGTATATAATTTTCTGGAAAATCATCACCAATTACAGAAACAATTCCGGGTTCTACATTGTTAAATTGACTAGCGGCAAGACCAATATAGGTACCTGCTCCACCTAAAATCTTGTCGGTTTTTCCAAAAGGGGTTTCAATAGCATCAAAAGCTACAGTTCCAACCACCAAAAGTTGATTTGACATGCTTTTTTATTTTCTGCAAAAGTACATTATTTTTTGGTATTTTGAAGGGATCTGATGAATAGTGATTAAAATCAAATAGAGAAGAGGAATAGGAGCTGTTGAAATTTTGGACTACCCATTAGTGTTTGCTTTTTATTTGTTTCTAACTCTTCGTCAGCAAGCCTTTTTTGAAGCTTTTTAGCTATTTCCTTCCAAAATCGGCAGGAATCTCACCCCAGTTTTTGGTATCCCATTTAAGTATAGGGTTAGAGTAAGTGTTGTTTCTTAGCCAATTTTCTGCTCGGGTAATGAGGTTAAAAAGCACTTGATTGTTTGGTGTAGGTTTTAGTTTTGATTTGCATTTTTTGTTTTTTACCCAAGCCATAGCTATTTTTGAATCTGAATAAATAGCTATATCAGACTTTTTTTCTTTTAAAAAGGCCAAGGCATGTACTAAAGCTAAAAACTCACCCACATTATTTGTGCCGTCTGCAAAAGGGCCTTTTTTGAATAATAAACGCTTGTTTTTAGTCACTACACCTTGATACTCCATAAGTCCGGGATTTCCACTGCAAGCGGCATCTACAGCAATAGATTTCATGTTGATGTCCTTCAGTTTTTTATGCTGATCTTCTTTTTTTTGTTGTATAAAGTTGTAGAAACCTAAATTGTAGGCATATTTAGCTTCAGCTTCAGTAGCAAAAGATTTATATTTAGCGTCTTTGTAGTTTTTAATGGCTTGTTGGCAAGAAGTCCAATTGTCAAAAACCCCCATTTCATAGCCTTCCCAAACCACATAAAATTTTTTCTTTTTTCCCAAAAGCAACGGTTTTAAAAATGAATGATTAACTTAAGAGTTGATGGATTACTACAGGATAATTTTCATACTCAAGAATATGAATTTTATCACGAAGTGTTCTTAAGGTGTCTACCTCTTCTAATTCAACTTCAAATTGTTGAATAATTTGCCCTTCGTCATAGTTTTCATTTACATAATGAATTGTGATACCGCTTTTTTCTTCTTTATTTTCAAGAACAGCTGTATGTACATGATCTCCATACATGCCTTTTCCACCATATTTTGGAAGTAAAGCAGGATGGATGTTAATAATTTGATTAGGAAAAGCTTTGATGATGGACTCCGGCATAAGCCATAAAAAACCTGCCAACACAATTAAATCAGGTTCAATCTCTTGAAGCAGATCTAACATTTCGGTGGAGTGATAAAATGAATCACGGTCAAAAACTCCAGCAGGAACATTCTTGAAATGCGCTTTTTGAAGCACTTTTGCATTTGGATTATTAGAAAATACATGGCTAACTTCTATATTTTTAACTTTATTAAAGTAATTAATGATATTTTCTGCATTGGTTCCTGTGCCTGATGCAAAAATCACTATCTTCTTATTTTTAGGGGAGTTAGGGCTTGATTGAGTCATTTTATTGAAAAATTATTTACATGGTTTCTATTTGAATTCGGTAAATTTATGTATTTTTACTCACATTTTTTTTATAAAAACTTGTTTTCAAGTAAAGTTTTTTATTTTTGCTCACTGAAACAAACTTAAAAATAATAATCATGTCAGACATTGCATCAAGAGTAAAAGCTATTATCGTTGACAAATTAGGAGTTGACGAGAACGAAGTAGTAAACGAAGCTAGCTTTACTAATGACTTAGGAGCGGATTCATTAGATACCGTTGAGCTTATTATGGAATTTGAAAAAGAATTTGATATTCAAATTCCAGACGACCAAGCTGAAAACATTTCAACTGTAGGTCAAGCAACTTCTTATATAGAAGAGGCTAAAAAGTAATTCAATTTTTTTTACATGGAATTAAAGCGAGTAGTAGTCACAGGTTTAGGGGCGCTTACGCCCATAGGTAATAATTTGAAAGAATATTGGGAAGGTCTTTCCGCTGGAAAAAGTGGATCTGCCCCAATTACCTATTACAATACTGAAAAGTTTAAAACTAAATTTGCTTGTGAACTCAAAAACTTTGACGCTAAAGATTACTTTGACAGAAAAGAAGCAAGACGCTTAGATAAATTTACCCAATATGCTATGATAGCTTCAGACGAAGCTATCATAGACTCGGGTTTAGATCTGGAAAAAGTAGATAAATCTAGAGTTGGAGTAATTTGGGGCGCAGGTATTGGAGGCTTAGAAACTTTTCAAGAAGAAGTAATTAACTATGCCAAGGGTGACGGCACTCCTAGGTTTAACCCTTTTTTTATTCCTAAAATGATTGCTGATATTGCACCTGGTCATATTTCCATTAAACATGGATTTATGGGGCCTAACTACACTACTGTGTCGGCTTGTGCTTCTTCAGCAAATGCATTAATTGATTCGCTTAATTACATAAGACTTGGTCATAGTGACGTTATTGTTACCGGTGGTAGTGAAGCGGCTGTAACAGAAGCAGGAATGGGTGGGTTTAATGCAATGCATGCGTTATCTACTAGAAATGATTCTCCTGAAACGGCTTCAAGACCTTTTGATGGAACCCGAGATGGATTTGTTCTTGGGGAAGGAGCTGGATCATTAATTCTAGAAGAATACGAACACGCCAAAGCAAGAGGCGCTAAAATCTATGCTGAGGTAATTGGCGGAGGTTTGTCAGCTGATGCTTATCACATGACAGCACCACATCCAGAAGGATTAGGTGTGATAGCTGTGATGAATAATTGTCTTAAAAATGCTGGAATTCAACCTGAGGAAGTAGACGCAATTAATACGCATGGTACTTCTACTCCCCTAGGTGATGTAGCTGAACTGAAGGCAATTAAAAAGGTTTTTGGTGACCATGCCAAAAACATTAATATTAATTCTACTAAGTCAATGACTGGTCATTTACTTGGAGCGGCTGGCGCCATAGAAGCTATTGCTTCTATCTTAGCTATGGAAAATAGCTTAGTGCCTCCTACTATTAACCATACTACACCAGATGAAAACATTGATCCAGAGCTTAACCTTACGTTGAATAAGGCTCAAAAAAGAGAAATTAAAGTCGCTATAAGTAATACCTTTGGCTTTGGAGGCCACAATGCTTGTGTTGCTTTTAGAAAGCTTGACTAAACTAGAAGCATGGGGCTTTTAAAAAACATATTTGAATCCCGTTCTAAAAAGGACGGGATTTTATTTGAAAAAGTAAGCCAAATATTGGGCTTTAAGCCTAAAAATATTGCTATTTATCAAAAAGCCTTTACCCACAGATCTGCTCAATTAAAAGATCAGTTTGGAAACGATATTAATTATGAACGACTAGAGTTTCTTGGTGATTCTGTTTTAGGGGCGGTGATTTCTTGTTACCTTTTTGATCAAGTTCCTAATGCAGATGAGGGCTACTTAACTAAAATGCGCTCCAAAATAGTAAGTAGGCAAAATCTCAATCAATTAGGAAAAGAATTGCAACTTTCTTCGCTTCTAAAATCTAATAATCATTCTGATTCACTTGGCAAAAACATAGATGGGAACTTGTTTGAGTCGTTAATTGGAGCAATTTACTTAGATAAGGGTTTTAAGAGCTGTGAAAATTTTATTTTTAATAAGGTTATTGAACCCTATGTAGACATTAAACGATTAGAAGGTAAAGTAATTAGTTACAAAAGCTTGATTATTGAGTGGTGTCAAAAAAACAAACACGACTTTCGCTACGAAATTATTGAAGAAGATGGAGTAGAAAATCTGCCTTATTTTGCAGTTCGATTTTATATCAATAATGAGGTTATTGCAAAGGCAAGAGAAACTTCCAAAAAGAAGGCCGAAGAAAAAGCTTCACGAAGAGCTTATTACGCACTTCAAAATCAATTTTAGGCTCCACTAGAAGAATAGCGTGTATTTTTCTGGGTTTTATTACTGATAATCAGTTCACTAAAACCTTATAGTGAATGATGTTTTTGGTGTATTTAACAAAATTATACAAATAATTTAAAGATATAAATATATGATAATCAGAAACTTATTTAATATTTTTTTTCTGGTTAGGTGATTTCATTTTAATTTAATGATAAAAAACTTCATTTAAATTAAGCTATTTTATAATTTTAGAGATTGATTTTGATAATTTGATAAATACGATGACAAACAAACTTGTGCTTGATTGCTTTGAAGAGGAAGAATTTTCTTTAATTGCAATTAATACATCTTTACCCTTGTACAGGTTAATGTATATGATTAATAAAAAGCTTGATATTAATTTTTATAGATTAGAACAAGATTTAGATTTTCAGTATGACGAGGGAGTAGCTCATTTTGCTATTTATTCTTATTTTTCTAAAGATTATAAGGCAAAAGCGTTTTTAGTAGCTAATAAATCTAAATTAGAAGCCTTTCATACACACAGCACAGGGACGCTTTTTCAGGATTCGCCTCAACAACCCGTTAAATTATTAATGCCAGAGTTAAAAGGGGTAGATTATCTTTTAAAGATAGAAGAAGAGAATGATGTGATTAATATAAAAACTATCTTGTACGAATTAAAAAGCATTGAACAAATTACTGCCGCTTATCAAATTAACCAAGATCAAATTCAGAATTCCCAAAACCTAATTGTTGAATAAAAATAAAATGTACTCCTATGAAATTGAATAAAAAAACAAAAATTGTAGCTACCCTAGGCCCAGCTACTAGCAAAAAAGAAGTGCTTAAAGCAATGCTTGAAGCTGGGGCAAATATATTTAGGATCAATTTTTCTCATGCTGATTACGAAGATGTGAGAGAGCGAGTAGCAATGATTCGTTCTTTAAACGAAGAATACGGTTTTAATGCTGGTATTTTGGCTGATTTACAAGGTCCTAAGCTTCGTGTTGGTAAAATGAAAGAGGATGTTTTGGTTAGTCCAGGAGACCAAATCAAATTTAAAACCGGTAAACCTTTCTTAGGAAACAAAGATGAGGTGTATATGAATTACGAAACTTTTCCTAGAGATGTAAAGCCTGGAGAGCGTATTTTGTTAGATGACGGTAAATTGATTTTTGAAGTTAAAAGCACCAACAAAAAAGATGAAGTGCTAGCAGAAGTTGTACAAGGAGGACCCTTGCGTTCCAGAAAAGGCGTTAACCTTCCTAATACCAATATATCCTTGCCGGCACTTACTGAAAAAGATGTGGAAGATGCAAAATTTGCTTGTGAATTAGAGGTAGACTGGATGGCTTTGTCTTTTGTTAGATTTGCTTCAGATTTAAAATTGCTTCAGAAATTAATCAAAGAGCACAGTGAACATAAAATTCCTATTATTGCTAAAATTGAAAAGCCAGAAGGAGTTAAAAACATTGATAAAATTATAGCTTATTGTGATGGGTTGATGGTTGCTAGAGGAGACTTAGGTGTAGAAGTGCCTGCTCATGAAGTACCACTAATCCAGAAAAAGCTTGTACTTAAAGCTAAAGAAGGTAGAATTCCAGTAATTATTGCTACGCAAATGATGGAAACCATGATTGATAGCCTTACTCCAACAAGGGCTGAGGTGAATGATGTGGGGAATTCCGTTATGGATGGAGCTGATGCCGTAATGCTAAGCGGAGAAACTTCAGTTGGAAAATACCCTGTTCAGGTAATTGAGAAAATGAGTCAAGTTATTCGCGCAGTAGAGAATTCTCCATTAATCAAAGTGCCTCATCAACCGCCTTATATTAAAACTAAGCGGTATATCACTAAATCTATTTGTTATCACGCTGCCTTAATGGCTAATGAAATTGGCGCAAATGCTATATGTACCTTAACTAATAGTGGATACACTGCCTTCCAAATATCAGCTTGGCGTCCAAGTTCAAATATTTTAGCCTTTACTTCTAATAAGCGAATTTTAACTCAACTAAGTTTGCTTTGGGGAGTAAGAGCTTATTACTACGATAAATTTAATAGTACAGATGAAACTATTGAGGATATTAAGTTGATTGCGAAAGAAAAAGGGTATGTAAGTAAAGGCGACTTCACAGTAAATTTAGCAGCTATGCCTATTGAGGCAAAAGGTATGGTAAACACTTTAAGAGTTTCCGAGATCAGGTAAACAATTGTTTTTCAAGGTGTTGCCTATTGTTGTGTTGAGTTTTTACGCATCAGGTAGCCCAATTCAATAAAAGACAAGTTTGTAATTGAAATGATGTGAAAAAATCAATTGAATAAAACTTGTTGTTTGTATTTAATTTGTATATTTGCGGGCTCGAATTTGATGTTGTGATGAAGGAGTTTAAAACATATGCTATACCTTTTGTAGGTTTAAAGATTGGAGAACACAAGTTTGAGTTTGATATTGATCATACGTTCTTTGCACTTTTTGATTATCATGAATTTAATCATGCGCAAGTAAAGGTTGACCTTACTTTAATTAAGAAAGCTAATATGTTAGAATTAGCATTTGAAATTAAAGGTGAAGTGAATGTTGATTGTGATGTAACAATGGAAGCCTTTAATTTGCCTATTTCTAATCACATAGAATTGGTTGTTAAGTTTGGGCAAGATTATGAGGAGGTTAATGAAGAGCTGGTTATTTTGCCTCACGGCGAATATCAAATTGAAGTACAGCAGTATATTTACGAAGCTATAGTACTTTCGTTGCCAGCCAAACGAGTGCATCCTGGAGTTGAAGATGGAACTTTAGATTCACCTATTTTAGATAAATTAGATGAATTACAACCCACTTCTCTAGCAGAGAAAGAAGAGCAAAAAGAAAATGAAATTGAAGAAGAAATTGATCCTAGGTGGGAGAAATTAAAAGATTTACTAAAAGATAAATAATAATTTGAGCAATGGCACATCCAAAGAGAAAAATATCTAAGACAAGAAGAGATAAGAGGAGAACGCACTACAAAGCAAAAGCTCCGCAAATTGCTACAGACCCAACAACTGGAGAAGCGCACGTTTACCACAGAGCTCACTGGAGCGAAGGTAAATTGTACTACAGAGGAGAAGTAGTAATTGATAAATCTGAAGAAGAGATTGAGGTAGAGGATTAAATTCCTACTTAATTAATTCCTATTTAAAGAACCATTTTTCTCTTGAAAAATAGGTTCTTTTCTTGTTGGATTTAGTTATTTTGTGTTGATCTGTTTTTTGAGCTCTTTTAAAAGACGTTCATTGTCTTTGGCAACTACACTATGGTATTTGTTTTTTGAAATTTGCTTGAATTGAAGTCCCTTGCCAAAACGCGTATTAAAAATAACATTTCCCTTAAAATCATACCGCAAACCAATACCATAAATTTTGGGTATGGGTTTTACCTCAACAGAATTTACATCAATATCTTCTAAAGGTATTTTGGCGTAAAATAACCGATTGTCAAAAGCAATGTCAAGGTGTGTGTTGGTTAGTTTCACTTTTAAATTAGCCATGGTTTTGAGCAAAAATAAGCCAATACCTCCTAAAAATATAGCAGTAAAAACGCTTCCTACAACAGCTTCCTGGTTTTCTAGTCCATAACTGGCTAGCAGAATTAAAAATGACAAAAAAATAAATACATAGCTAATCACTTTTGCCAAGTTAGCTTGTTGTACTTCTTCATAAATTACTTTCTCTGTCATAGCTTTTAATTCATTTATACAAACTTTTAGTTGAGGTTGCTTGAGATGTTGATTTTATTTGTAGAATCTATGCTCTTCTTTTAAAACTGCAAAAACTAAAATTCTGTACATTTCCTGTTGGGGTAGTATGATTTACATTTTTGCTTTCCAATAATTGATACGAGTCAGAAAAGCATTCGGCTAATTCTTGTGTACTGTATTGTTGGATTGGTAATCCACTGCATTTGTTTGGCCCTTTTTCAGAAAATGTTCCTATAATTAAAAACCTGGGTTTTGTTTTTTCTAAAATGTTTTTATATGTTTTGATATCCTTTTCTTGAGTCAAAAAATGAAACCCTGCTCGATCATGCCAAAGATCATACTTTTTCTCACTCTCAAATTGCAATATATCGGTCACTATCCATTCTACATTTTTAGCTTGATTTCCTAATCTTTTTTTACTTACTTCAAGGGCTTCATTAGAGATGTCTAGAACACTTACATCCTTATAACCTTCCGCTAATAAATAATCTACTAAATTTGAGTTACCTCCAGCTATATCAATAATTTTAGCCGATTTTTCTAAATTGATTTGGGCGATTAATTCAAGAGAGGTATTAGGCTTATCCTGTACCCAACTAACCTTGTTTAAGTCCTTGTTAGTGTACACATCTTCCCAATGCATTTTAGAGTTATTTGAATTCATTTGTGAAATTTTTCTTCAAATTTAGTAATTTTCACGAAGCAGATTGTACTTTTACTCAAATTTGAATTTTTGCTAAAAGAAGTATAGGTTTATGTTAGAAAATATTTCAGAAGAATACCAAATTATTGGGGTTGTTGTTGTTTTAGCAATTCTTTTTCTTTTGGTGGTCTGGAATCACCGAAGAAATACAAAGAAACAATACAATAGAGATAAACGAAATTTCAGAAAAAATTACTTTAAAAAAAAGAAAAACGAATAATAGATAGAAGTGCATTGTATTTAGGTAAATGAAAATAAGATGAATGCACTCACTCAATTGAAGCAATACATTTAATTTTATGAAAATATATACCAAAACAGGAGATCAAGGAACTACAGCGCTTTTTGGAGGAACCCGTGTGCCTAAATCACATATCAGAATTGATGCTTACGGTACAGTTGATGAATTGAACTCGCATTTAGGTTTAGTAAAAGATACTTGTCAAAACAATACTATTACTACCTTTATTAACCATATTCAAGATCGCTTATTTACGGTAGGCGCAATTTTAGCCACTGATCCAGAAAAGGCTAAATTAAAAAGTGGTAAAGACCGTCTAAATATTCCGCGAATTAGCCAGGAGAATATTCTTGCATTAGAACATCAAATTGATGCTATGAATGAAGCCTTGCCTCCAATGACGCACTTTGTTTTGCCAGGAGGGCATCCTACTGTTTCTTACTGCCATATTGCAAGATGTGTTTGTAGAAGGGCAGAGCGATTGTCTACAGCACTTTTTAATTTAGAAGAATTTGACCAAGAGGTTTTGCAATACCTCAATCGCTTATCAGATTACTTGTTTGTTTTAGCAAGAAAACTAAGTAAGGACTTAAATGCTGAAGAAGTGAAGTGGATTCCAGAGAAAAATGAATAGAGGTATATTTTTTTTGAAGTTTACCTTGTAATTGATTGAAGTTGATGAAGTGTTTTAAGCCGTTAAGAACGGATAGCTTGAGTGCAATTAAAAGTAGGTTTAAATAGTTTTGTTTGTAAGCTTCTCCTGTTTGTAAATTAATGAGCTTAACTTTGAAACGAATATTGGTTTTTTGATATGTACCATTTATAAATCATTATTTATTAATCTTGTTTTTTGTAAATGTTTATCACTTCATCTTCATTTTGCTTCAAGCTCTTGTCATTTTACATATTGTAGTTATTGCTTAGTGAAGTTGAATGACAGTTATTTTTATTTTTGACGATAATCGTTGTGTGTTTATAGATAGTTAAACTTAAAAACATATAGAAGTAAAATATTTAGTACATTCGCAATTCAACTTTAATTAATCATTGAAATTTTGATACATTATGAGTGATATTGCAAAAAAATACGAAATTGACAAAGCTTTAGAGGCTTTAGGCGTTACAGATGAAAATTTAGGAACTTCAACAGGTGCGGCATTTTTTGCTTCAGGTGATTTTATTGAATCTTATTCGCCAGTTGATGGTGCTTACATAGGAAAGGTAAAAGCAACTACTAAAGAAGATTATGAAAAAGTAGCCGCTACTGCACATGAAGGCTTCAAGGCTTGGCGAAAATGGACAGCCCCAGCAAGAGGTGAAGTAGTAAGACAGTTTAATGACGAGTTAAGAAGATTAAAAGCTCCGTTAGGTAAGCTAGTTTCTTATGAGATGGGCAAATCCTATCAAGAAGGACTGGGTGAAGTACAAGAAATGATAGATATCTGTGACTTTGCGGTAGGTCTTTCTAGACAATTATACGGATTAACCATGCATTCTGAACGCCCTGGGCACCGCATGTATGAGCAGTGGCATCCACTTGGTGTAGTAGGCGTGATTTCAGCTTTTAATTTTCCGGTGGCTGTATGGTCTTGGAATACCGCTTTAGCTTGGGTATGTGGAGACGCTTGTATCTGGAAAGGTTCAGAAAAAACACCGCTTACTTCTGTGGCTTGTCAAAAAATTGCGGCTAGAGTTTTTGACAAAAATAATGTTCCTGCAGGTATTTCATCTTTAGTTACTGGTGACTATCAAGTAGGAGAATACATGACTAATGATGAGCGTTTACCATTAATCTCAGCAACAGGTTCTACAAGAATGGGTAAAATTGTTGCTCAAACTGTGGCTAAAAGATTAGGAAAAACATTACTTGAATTAGGGGGTAATAATGCTATTATAGTAACCCCAGATGCAGATATTAAAAACACTGTAATTGGTGCTGTATTTGGAGCAGTTGGTACTTGTGGGCAGCGTTGTACTTCTACCCGTAGACTGATTATTCATGAATCTGTTTATGATCAAGTAAAAGATGCCATTGTAGATGCTTATAAACAAATAAGAATTGGTAATCCGCTTGATGAAAATAATCACGTTGGACCATTAATTGATAAAGATTCTGTAAGCAACTACCTTGATGCATTAAAGCAGGTGAAAGAAGAAGGCGGTAACGTACTTGTTGAAGGCGGTGTTTTAGAAGGAAAAGGTTATGAAAGTGGTTGTTATGTTAAACCAGCCATTGCAGAAGCTGAAAATCATTTCAAAATTGTGCAGCATGAAACATTTGCGCCTATTTTGTATATCATAAAATATTCAGGAAGCATTGAGAACGCAATGGAGCTGCAAAACGGAGTTAGACAAGGTTTATCTTCGGCAATTATGACGAATAATTTGAGAGAAGCTGAATACTTCTTGTCTGCTGAAGGTTCTGACTGTGGAATAGCCAACGTAAATATAGGTACTTCTGGTGCTGAGATTGGAGGAGCTTTTGGTGGAGAAAAAGACACAGGGGGCGGAAGAGAATCTGGTTCTGATGCATGGAAAATCTATATGCGAAGACAAACCAATACCATTAATTATACAACAGAATTACCTCTTGCACAAGGAATTAAATTTGATTTATAGAATTTGATATAGGTAACAAAAAAAACAGGTATTTCCCTAAATGCCTGTTTTTTTGTTTTTAAAAAAAATGATACCTTGCAATGTATAATATTGCAATAATTGAAATATTCAATTGAAAAATCAATAAAATTTGATTAGTTTAAATAAAACAACTTACTTTGCATATTATTTAATTTTAAACGCTTCATTAATTAGGGGCGTTGGTTTAATGAAAACTCTATGAGTAAAATAAACGCAGCAATAACTGCCGTGGGTTCATTTGTTCCTGAAGATGTGCTTACCAATAAAATGCTTGAAGAAATGGTAGACACTAATGATGAGTGGATTACCACAAGAACCGGGATCAAAGAGCGAAGAATTTTAAAAGATCCGTTAAAAGGAACTTCGTTTTTAGGAATAAAAGCCGCTCAGAACCTAATAGAAAAATCTGGAATAAACCCAGAAGAAATTGATTTGGTTTTATTTGCAACCGCTACTCCAGATATGCCTGTTGCTTCAACAGCCGCTTACACAGCCTCTCAAATTGGAGCAGTAAATGCTTTTTCATATGATTTGCAAGCCGCTTGTTCAAGTTTTCTTTACGGAATGTCTACTGCTTCAGCTTATATAGAAGCTGGAAGATACAAGAAAATTTTATTGATTGGTGCAGACAAAATGTCTTCCATCATTAATTATACAGACAGGGCCACCTGCATTATCTTTGGAGATGGTGCAGGTGCTGCTCTTTTTGAACCTAATCATGAAGGCTTAGGACATCAAGATGAAATTTTAAGAACAGACGGCATAGGTAGAAATTTTTTAAAAATTGAAGCTGGAGGTTCCTTATTACCCGCTTCAGAAGAAACGGTAAAAAATGACCAGCATTATGTTTACCAAGACGGAAAAACTGTTTTTAAATTTGCCGTTTCTAATATGGCAGATGTAAGCGAGAAAATAATGCTTAGAAATAATCTTAGTGGTGATGATGTTGATTTTTTAGTAGCTCATCAGGCCAATAAAAGAATTATAGATGCAACTTCTAAGCGAATGAAGTTAGATAATGAAAAAGTGTTGATGAACATCCAACGTTATGGAAATACCACTTCAGCAACCTTGCCATTATTATTAAGTGATTACGAAAAACAATTAAAAAAAGGAGATAATTTAGTATTTGCTGCATTTGGTGGAGGATTCACATGGGGATCAATCTACTTAAAATGGGCCTATAACTCCTAATTGAATAAATACCGAAAACTATGGATTTAAAAAGTATTAAGGATTTAATTAAGTACGTTGCTAAGTCAGGTACTAGTGAAGTAAGCTTGGAAATGGATGATGTAAAAATCACCATTAAAAATGAACAAGCAGAAAGAGAAAATCAGACGCTTATTCAGCAAGTTCCAATGCAGCAGCCAATGGGGCAAAATCCTATGCCTATGCAGGCTCAACAACAGGTGCAAGAACCACAAGCTCCTGCACAAACCACTGGAGATGCCAATCAAGCAGACGATAATTACATCACTGTAAAATCACCAATTATTGGTACATTTTATCGCAAACCATCACCCGACAAACCCGCTTATGTTGAAGTAGGTTCACAGATTAGTGAAGGTGATGTTTTATGTACCATTGAAGCAATGAAACTTTTCAACGAAATAGAAAGTGAAGTTTCTGGAAAAATTGTGAAAGTTCTAGTTGATGATGCATCACCAGTAGAGTTTGATCAACCTTTGTTTTTGGTTGATCCAGCCTAATAAATACTCCTATTACGGAGTTTTGTTGAATTAAACTTAAAAATTATGTTTAAGAAAATACTCATTGCTAACCGAGGTGAAATTGCTTTAAGAGTAATAAGAACCTGTAAGGAAATGGGCATCAAGACCGTTGCTGTCTACTCAAAAGCTGATGCAGAAAGCTTGCATGTTAGGTTTGCAGATGAAGCTGTATGTATTGGTCCAGCTCCAAGTAGTGAATCTTATCTGAAGATTCCAAACATTATTGCAGCCGCCGAAATAACCAATGCAGATGCTATTCATCCAGGGTATGGATTTTTATCAGAAAATGCCAATTTTTCAAAAATTTGTGCGGAACACGATATAAAATTTATCGGTGCCTCAAGTGATATGATTGACAGAATGGGCGATAAAGCTACAGCAAAAGCCACCATGAAAGAGGCTGGTGTGCCTTGTGTGCCAGGTTCTGAAGGAATTCTTACAGATTATGAAGAATGCTTGAAAACTGCCAAAAAAATAGGTTTCCCTGTTATGCTAAAAGCTACTGCCGGTGGTGGTGGAAAAGGAATGAGAGCGGTTTGGAGTGAAGATAAGCTGGAAGCCGCATGGGAGTCGGCAAGACAAGAAGCTAAGGCTGGATTTGGAAATGATGGTATGTATATGGAAAAGCTTATTGAAGAGCCAAGACATATTGAAATCCAAATTGTAGGTGACCAAACGGGTAAAGCTTGTCATCTTTCTGAAAGAGATTGTTCTGTTCAAAGAAGACATCAAAAATTAACAGAAGAGACGCCTTCTCCTTTCATGACTGATAAGTTGAGAAAGAAAATGGGTGAAGCCGCCGTAAAAGCGGCTGAATACATTGGTTACGAAGGTGCTGGTACGGTAGAATTTCTCGTAGATAAACACAGAAATTTTTACTTCATGGAAATGAATACTAGAATTCAAGTAGAGCATCCAATTACTGAAATGGTAGTTGACCATGATTTAATTAGAGAGCAGATTTTAGTAGCGGCAGGAGTACCTATTTCAGGAAAAAATTATTTCCCTAAACTTCACAGTATAGAGTGTAGAATTAATGCAGAGGACCCTTACAATAATTTTAGGCCTTCTCCAGGTAAAATTACTACTCTTCATACTCCAGGGGGGCATGGCATTAGATTAGATACCCATGTTTACAGCGGTTATGTTATACCTCCTAACTATGATTCAATGATTGCTAAATTAATTACTACTGCTCAAACTAGAGAAGAAGCAATTAATAAAATGAAACGTGCTTTAGATGAGTTTGTTGTAGAAGGAATCAAAACAACCATTCCATTTCATAGGCAACTTATGGATCATCCTGATTACTTGGCAGGTAATTATACTACTAAATTTATGGAAGATTTTGTAATGGATGAAAAATACAAAGACGAAGAATAGTATTAGCATACTAACTAGTAATATTACAAAATGCTCTTTTTATTTCTTAAAAAGAGCATTTTTTTATGGTAATCTAAAATAGCTTTGCTTTTAATCAAAACATCAGCACCTATAATTCCATGAACAATAGAAGCATCATGCTCAACCAAAGCTTGATTGATGTGGTTTAAATCAAACAAAACAAAGTTCATTTCTTCTTCTTTCCAATGGCCAATTTGAAGGGTGTTTTTAGCCGAAGCCTTAGTAAGCATATTGCTAGCGCCCGCACCTGCTGCTCGTATTTTGCTCTCTTCAACATGTAGATGAAATAATTCAGCATACTTAAAATCTATACAAGAACTAGAAGCGCCGGTATCTAGAATAAACTCTCCTTCAACTCCATTGATGTTGGCAAATAGTTGTAAATGTTTTGTTGGGGTAATAACAAAGGAAACTTTTGAGAAATATTTAGCTAAGTATTTTGAATTATAAGGAGACATTTTTCTTTTTTTCGCAAATATAGCCCAAGAATTTAAATAAATTTGCGCCATGATTTTAATTGATACACATACTCATTTATACAGCCAGAAATTTACAGAAGATATTGATCAAGTTATAGCTCGTGCTAAACAAAATAACATAGCTTATTTCTTTTTACCAGCAATCGATTCTTCTTACACAGATGCAATGTATAAGCTAGAAGAAAGGTATCCTAAGGAAATGGGGCTAATGATGGGGTTACACCCTACTTCTGTTCAGCCAGAAACATTTCAAAGTGAGTTGAAGCATGTTGAAGAGCAATTTGCTCAGCGTGATTTCTACGCCGTTGGTGAAATAGGAATAGATTTGTATTGGGGCCAATCCACACTAGAAATTCAAAAACAGGCATTTAAACATCAAATACAGCTAGCTAAATCTAAACAGCTTCCTGTTGTTATTCATTGTAGAGAGGCGTTTGATGAAATATTTGAAGTCTTAGAAGAAGAAAAGTCGACAGATTTGTATGGTATTTTTCACTGCTTCACAGGAACATTAGAGCAAGCTAAAAAAGCGATTTCCTACCAAATGAAATTAGGTATAGGCGGGGTTGTCACTTTTAAAAACGGAAAAATAGATCAGTTTTTAAATCAAATTGATTTAAAGCATATTGTTTTAGAGACAGATTCTCCATATTTAGCCCCCAAACCATACCGAGGTAAAAGAAATGAAAGCAGTTATGTGCAAATAATTGCTGAAAAAGTAGCTTCTTTGTATTCAATATCAATTCAAGAAGTAGCTTCTGTAACAACAAATAATGCCTTAGAAGTTTTTAAGAATTTTAATTTAAAAAAGGAATGATTAAAGAAGAATCAAAAATAGCTCTTATTTACACAGGAGGAACCATTGGAATGGTAAAAAGCGAAAAGACCGGTGCGCTTAGGGCATTTAATTTTGATTTACTCCTAAAAAAAATTCCTGAATTGCAACTGCTAGAGCATCAAATTGAAACTTATACATTTGATACCCCTATAGATTCATCAAATATAGGTATTGATGATTATGTAAGAATTGCTGCTCAAATAGAAGAAATTTACGATGAGTATGATGCTTTTGTGGTACTGCACGGTAGTGATACTATGTCCTACACAGCTTCGGTGTTATCTTTTATGTTTGAAAACCTTTCCAAACCTATTATTTTAACTGGTTCACAATTACCTATTGGTGATTTAAGAACAGATGCTAAAGAAAATTTGATTACTAGCATTCAATTAGCTGGTTTTAAAAAAGACGGAAAACCTGTAATTAGAGAAGTTGGTTTGTATTTTGAATACAAATTGTACAGAGGCAACAGAACAACAAAACTAAACACAGATCACTTTCAGGCATTTAGCTCGATTAATTATCCGTTTTTAGCCGAGTCGGCAGTGAATTTAGAAGTGAATTTTTCAGCTTTAAAAAAAATAAATTTAAAGCAAGATTTGATTGTTCATAAGCAATTAAACCCCAACATCCTCGTTATTAAAATGTTTCCTGCGCTTCAAAAAGAAACTTTTGAACATCTTTTAGCCACTCCTAATTTAGAAGCAGTGGTTTTGGAAACTTTTGGCAGCGGAAACAGTAAAACTGATTTGTGGTTCCTTAATGCTTTGGAAAAAAGTATTGAAAAAGGGATACAAGTTGTAAATGTAACTCAATGTAAAGGAGGTAGTGTTGTAATGGGTAAATATGAAACAAGTCAGGCGTTGAAAGAAATGGGGGTAATTAATGGAAAAGATATAACCACCGAATCGGCCTTAGGTAAATTAATGTATTTGTTACCTAAAAAATTGCAGAGCAAAGTACTAAAGACGGTGTTTGAGACATCATTAAGAGGTGAAATGAGCTCAAATTAATATTTTACAATAGATTAATGTGATTTTTTTTTGGTTTTTACATACGAAAGACTAAATTTGAATTTAATTTAAAAAGAGAGGTGGCCGAGTGGTCGAAGGCGCACGCCTGGAAAGTGTGTATACGTCAAAAGCGTATCGAGGGTTCGAATCCCTTCCTCTCTGCATTGAATTATTAAATATAAACAAAAACAAAAACAAGTACTAATTTTAAGACAAACAACAATGAAAAAGTTATTTTCAATTTTAAGCTTAATTGGCTTATTTTTTATTGCGACTAACGCAAATGCCTCAACTTTAAGTTATGCTAACCTACTCCAGCAAGACCAAGACGCTGAAGAGCAAATGGATAGCCAAGATGAAATTTCCGAAACTGAGCAAGACTCCATCGATGCTTATGATGCACAAGAAGATTTTGTAGAAGAAGCTGAGGAAGAGGCCGTAGAAGAAGTGGTAGAAGAAGTTCAGGAAGCGGAAGAAGACTTAGGGTTTCACCAAGAATTAAAGAAACGTTTTATTGAAGGTGGTCCAGGCTTTATGGGGATTGTACTTCTTTGTTTGATTCTTGGTTTAGCGATTGCTATTGAGCGAATTATTTACTTAAACTTAGCTTCTACAAACACCAAAAAGTTAGCAGAAAAAGTAGAAGATGCTTTAAGTACTGGCGGTGTTGAAGCAGCTAAAGATGTATGTAGAGAAACTCCTGGTCCAGTTGCTTCTATTTATTACCAAGGTTTAGATCGTGCAGATGAAAGTATAGAAGCTGCAGAAAAAGCAGTAGTTGCTTATGGAGGTGTTCAAATGGGGCAGCTAGAGAAGAATGTTTCTTGGGTATCTTTATTTATTGCATTAGCACCAATGCTTGGTTTCATGGGTACAGTAATTGGTATGATTAAAGCTTTTGATAAAATTGAGGCAGCAGGTGATATGCAACCATCGCTTGTAGCAGGAGGTATTAAAGTAGCCCTTCTTACTACAGTATTTGGTTTGATTGTTGCTATTATACTTCAAATCTTTTATAATTATATTGTAGCTAAAATTGATAATATCGTAAATGATATGGAGGATGCTTCAATCACTTTAATTGATATGCTAGTTGAATACAAAAACAAAAAGTAAATGGATAAGGTTTTAAAAATATTTAAAATACTAATAGGCGTCTTAGGCGGGATACTTTTAATAAGAATCCTTAACGCTGATGCAGATTTATTAGAAGAAGACCTAGCTATGCAACAAAGTATTGTAAGCCCGTTTATGTATGTAGCTTACATTGTATTAGGAATTTGCTTACTAGCTGTATTAGGTTTTGTGATTAGAGGACTTTTTCAAGGAAACATAAAAAAGACGTTAATTACAGTAGGTAGTTTTGTAGCTATTGTAGTTGTATCCTTTTTGGTTTCAGAAGGTCAAGAAACAGCAATGCGTGATGGTGAAGTGCTTTCAGAGTACGGTTCACGCTGGGTAAGTGCTGGTTTAACTACATTCTATATTTTAATTGTTCTTTCTATCATTGCTATTTTAGCTTCTAGCACTAGAAAGTTAATTACGAGTAGTTAATATGGGTAGAAGAAAAGCACCAGAGGTAAATGCAGGATCAATGGCAGATATTGCTTTCCTGCTTTTAATTTTCTTTTTGGTAACCACTACTATAGAAACAGATAGTGGTATTAATAGAAAATTACCTCCTATAGATGATGAAAGAGTTGATCCTCCAAAAATCAAGGAAAGAAATATCTTTCAGGTTTTGGTAAGAGATGACGGGCAAATTCTTGTAAACGAAGATCAAATGGATATTGCTGACTTAAGAGAAGCAGCAATTCAGTTTTTAGATAACGGTGGAGGAAAAGGAAGTCAGGCATGTGAATATTGCCAAGGCGCAAGAGATCCAAAATCTTCCGATAACCCTAAAAAAGCAGTGATATCGTTACAGAACAATCGTAAAACTAAATATAAGAGTTATATCACCGTTCAAAACGAATTAGTAGCGGCTTATAACCAACTTAGAAATAGAGAAGCAAAACGCTTGTTCAATAAAGAATATACGCAGATGGTTAAGGATTTTGATAATCCTGATTATCCCGGAAATAAAGATAAACTTGAAGAGGAAATTAAATTGATAAAAGAGCTATTCCCTCAAAAATTGTCTGAAGCAGAACCTAAATAAATTTAAGAATATGTCAAAATTTAAGAAGAAAGGCGACGGTGATACGCCAGCAATTTCAACCGCATCTTTGCCTGATATTGTTTTTATGCTTTTGTTCTTTTTTATGGTGGTAACTGTAATGCGTGATAATTCACTTAAAGTTGAAAATGAATTACCATTTGCAGATCAAGTTGAAAAACTAGATAAGAAAGAGCTTGTTATGTATGTTTACGCCGGAAAACCTTCTGAAAGATACCAAAGGCAATTTGGAACTGAAGCAAGGATACAACTCAACGACAAATTTGCAAGCGTAAACGACTTAAGACAATTTGTACTTGAGGAAAGAAGAACTAGGAGAGAAGACTTGCAGAATAAACTCATTACGGCTTTAAAAGTGGACAAAGAGACCAATATGGGACTTGTTTCTGATATCAAACAAGAACTTAGAAAAATAGATGCGCTGAAGGTAAATTATACAACTAGAGATGGTAATGTGAAATTTAATCAGTAAGTTATTTTGTTTTCTAAAATACAAAGCACCAAGTACACTTGGTGCTTTTTTTAGTTGAATAAACAACTAAAAAAGCAATTAAGAACTTCGCTCCTACTTCCATATAAAATAGGAGGATTAAATATTTTATGCGTAATTTTACCTAAATAATAATTGTATCTTGAAGACAAATAAATACACCTTCTTATTGTTTGTATTCTTTTGTATTTCTTCCTACTCACAAGAAGAAATAGATCTAGACCGTTTAGATGATCAATATCGTGAAGATCAGTTTTATGTAGGTGGCACGCTTAATTTTCTAGCTCAAACTTCACCATCCTTCTCCCAAACTGGACTTTCTGGTGGATTGCAATTAGGTTTTATAAGAGATATTCCTCTTAATAAAAGAAGAAACATAGCCTTGGGTGTTGGGGTTGGTTATAATCTAAACCGATTTAATAATGATTTATTTGTTGGTAAGGAACAAGACGGTAAACATGTTATGCTAGCCTTAAATGAATTGGACATAAGTTTTGACAAAAACTATTTTACAACACACGCAATTGAGTTTCCTATTCAGTTTAGATGGAGAACTTCTACTTCAGATTATGAGAAGTTTTATCGGATCTATGCAGGTCTAAATTTTGATTACACATTTCACTTTAAGTCTTTTTATCAGGACGAAAACCAAAATTTAAACAACTCAAATACAAGTTTTTTAAATCAATTTAGAACTGGTGCGCATTTAGCTTTAGGTCACGGATTTATTAATTTTTATGTGCAATATTATTTCGACTCCCTATTAACTGGAGAAATTCAAAACAGCCAAGAACAGGTGAATTTTGAAATACTTAAATTTGGACTGATTTTTTATATTCTTTAATCAAGCCAAGTAGCCAAATCGTTAAAAAAATAAATTTGTGGTACGGCCCCAACCACAACTCCAATTAAGATTTCTCTAGTGGTATGAGCTTTCATATAAATTCTTGAACTTGCCAACCAGCTAAGCAATAAAATGGCTAATGCTAATGCTATAATTGTGTTGAAATGAAAGCTGCTTAAAATCATATAGATAAACGCAACAATACCACTCAACCCAATCATGTGTAAACTTATCTTGAAATTGGAAATGGTAAATACAGAGGCCAAAATTCCACTAAAAAAAATACCTGAAAAAAAATAAAAAAACAGTTGGTTGCTCTCTGGCGGAAAGATAAAGTTAATGATAAAAGCCGCTATACAGGTAAAAAATAAAACTGGTAGTTTTCTTTCCTTAACCTTTTTTAAATGCAGGCTTTCAATGATTTTTGTTTTTTTTAAAAGCAGTAAAAAAAGCAAAGGAATTACAATGGTAGAGAAAAAAACAACCACCAAGTCTGATATGATGTTGATTTGATCAAACGAAATTGGGAAGAAATAATAAACTCCTGAAACTCCTAAAATAGGCATCCATAAAGGGTGAAAAAGGTAACTTGGAAGTTTAAAAAAAGTGTCCATTAGATTTCTTTTCTTAATCTTGCTACTGGAATATCCAATTGTTCTCTATATTTAGCTATTGTTCTTCTAGCAATAGGGTACCCCTTTTCTTTAAGAAGTTGAGCTAATTTAGCATCGGCTAAAGGTTTTGATTTATCCTCATTATTAATTACATTTTGAAGTATTTTTTTGATTTCGCGGGTAGAGACATCTTCTCCTTTATCGTTTTTCATGGATTCAGAAAAAAACTCTTTTATTAAAAATGTTCCATAGGGAGTATCTACATACTTGCTATTTGCAACCCTTGAAACGGTAGAGATGTCCATATCAATTTCTTCAGCAATGTCCTTTAAAATCATAGGCTTTATTTTACGTTCATCACCAGTCATAAAGTATTCCTTTTGATAGTTCATGATAGCGTGCATTGTAAAATACAGCGTTTGTTGTCGTTGTTTAATAGCATCTATAAACCATTTAGCCGCATCTAACTTTTGCTTGATAAACAATACAGCCCTTTTTTGTTCTTTGGTTTGTCCTTTACTTTCTTTATATGCTTGAAGCATATTAGAGTAGTCTCTAGAAATATGCATACTTGGTGCGTTTCTAGAGTTTAAAGTCAATACCAACTCGCCGTCTTTAATTTGAATGGTAAAATCGGGTGTTATGTGCTCTATAGTTCTTGTGTTTCCAGAATAGGAAGCACCGGGTTTTGGATTTAAGTTTTCTATTTCTTCAATAGAGTTTCTTAACTCCTCCTCGTTAATTGAATAACGTTGCATTAATTTTTTATAGTGTTTTTTAATAAACATATCAAAGCTATTTTCCAGAAGATCAATAGCCAATAGTACAGCAGGAGAGTCTTTTTTCCTTTTTAGCTGAAGGATTAAGCATTCTTGAAGATTTCTAGCACCAACACCAGCTGGATCTAGAGACTGAACAATTTTCAACAACTTTTCTACATCTCTTTCTTCCACAAAAATATTTTGCGTAAAAGCCAAATCATCTATTACATCCATCAAATTTCTTCTCAGATATCCTGCATCATCAATACTTCCAACAAGAAAAGAAGCTATTTTTTCTTCTTGTTCGTTTAAATTGTAGGTATTTAATTGATTTTGAAGATGTTCTGTAAAACTTGTGCCTGAGGCATAAGGTACTTTTTTATCCTCGTCATCTTTAGAATAATTATTTGATTTTAAGCGATAATCAGGAATTTCATCGTCAGAAAGATATTCATCCACATCAAAATCAGTCTCAATAACTTCACTATCGTTATCAAACTCCTCATTAGATTGATCATCAAATTCATCTTTTTCCTTGCCCGAATCTAAGGCAGGGTTTTCTTCTAATTCCTGTTGTACTCTTTGTTCAAAAGCTATGGTAGGTAGTTGTATAAGCTTCATCAGCTGTATTTGCTGAGGAGAAAGCTTTTGTGATAACTTGAGATTAAGGTGCTGTTTAAGCATATTTTTTTAATTAATTCTGAACACTACTAATATAAAAGTAATTCCGCAATTCTTGAATGATTTTAATCAAAAATTGCGGAATTAAAATAAATTCTACTAAACAAATCTATTAGAACGAAGCGTTTTGTGGTGTTCTAGGGTAAGGAATTACATCCCTTATATTCCCCATTCCGGTAGCAAACAAAACCAACCTTTCAAAACCAAGTCCAAAACCACTATGCTTGCAGGTTCCAAACTTTCTGGTTTCTAAATACCACCAAAGTTCTTCGGGGTCTATAGATAAATTTTTCATTTTTTCAAGCAAAACGTCATAGCGTTCCTCACGTTGAGAACCGCCAACCATTTCACCAATTCCCGGAAATAGTACATCCATGGCGCGTACTGTTTTACCGTCTTCGTTAAGACGCATGTAAAAAGCTTTTATAGAGGCCGGGTAATCAAATAAAATAACTGGACATTTAAAATGTTTTTCAACTAAATAACGCTCATGTTCACTTTGTAAATCTGCTCCCCATTCTTCAATTAAATACTGAAATTTTTTCTTTTTATTGGGTTTTGAATTTTTTAAAATATCAATGGCTTCTGTATAACTTACACGTTTAAAGTTGTTTTTGATAACAAAATCCAATTTTTCACGCAGTGGCATTGGAGAACGTTGGTCTTTAGGTTTCGTTTTTTCTTCATCCAACAAACGGTTTTCTAAAAACGCTAAATCTGCTGCACAGTGATCTACAATATAACCAAGTACATATTTAATAAATTCTTCAGCCAAATCCATATTGCCGTCTAATTCACAAAAAGCCATCTCTGGTTCAATCATCCAAAACTCGGCTAAATGTCTGGATGTATTAGAATTTTCTGCTCTAAACGTTGGACCAAAAGTATACACATCACTAAGGCCTAAAGCAAAGGTTTCTGCTTCTAATTGACCACTCACTGTTAAGTTGGTTTCTTTGCCAAAAAAATCCTGACTAAAATCAACTTCACCATGTTTATTTGTAGGGATGTTTTTTAAGTCAAAGTTTGTCACTTTAAAAGTCTCTCCTGCACCTTCAGCATCAGAGCCTGTAATGATAGGAGTATGTACGTAGTTGAATCCTTTTTCCTGAAAAAACTTATGAACGGCAAAAGATAATTTTGAGCGTAGACGCATAACAGCACCAAAAGTATTTGTGCGCACTCTTAAATGAGCTTGCTCTCTTAACTTTTCTAGCGAATGCTTTTTTGGAGAAAGAATAGTTTTCCTTACTTCTTCAGGATCAGCTTTACCTAATACCTGAATTTCATTTATTTTTATTTCTACACGTTGGCCGCGCCCTTGACTCTCTTGAAGTGTGCCTTTAATTTCAAGCGCTGCTCCAATATTAATTTCTTTTAAAATTTCCTCTTCCGTATTTTCAAAATCTAAAACACATTGAAGATTTTTTAAGCAAGATCCATCATTTAAGGCAATAAATTGATTGTTTCTAAATGATTTTACCCATCCATACACAACAAAATCTTTGAGTAAATCTTTACTTTCTAGTACTTCAATAATCTTTTTCCTGATCATTTTTCTTTGTTTTTAAAGCAGTGCAAAGATAGTTTTAAATATGAGTTTCACAAAGTTTCAGCCTTTTACGTAAAATTCAAAATTTGTTATAGGTGAAGGGTTATATTTCAACTTTAAAAAGTGTTAATTGAATTTTTACTAGTAGCACATCAAATGTAAAATTTAACATTTTATACCCATTAAGGGGTATATTTTTAGTTGTACAAGCTTTGTATTTTTGGGGTATCTTCTTATTTAAATTTTCAAGTGAGTTTTATAGGGGTATATTTATCTCACTTGTATTATCTCTTAAAAGCCTAGTTTTGCTAGGCTTTTTTGTTAGATATAGCTCAATTATTGATTTGAATTCAATCAAATACATTACTTTTGAATAAAAACTTACAACATGAGTTACTTGTACATCAAATCCTTACACCTCATTTTTGTAATTACTTGGTTTGCAGGTTTGTTTTATATTCCTCGGCTTTTTATTTACCATATTGAGGCCTTAGAAAAGCCAAGCAATCAGCGTGATCCTGTGGTGAAACAACTTAAACTTATGGCCAACCGATTGTGGTTTATTATCACTTGGCCCTCGGCAATTTTAGCCACACTATTTGCTGTATGGTTACTTGTTTTAAATCCGGGTTGGCTTCAAGCGGGCTGGATGCATTTTAAACTAGGATTTGTTGTTTTGTTGTTTTTGTATCACTTCAAAAATCATCAAATTTATAAGCAGTTTCAGAGAGATGAAATTAAGTGGACTTCCAATCAAATGCGGATTTGGAATGAAGGGGCTACAATTATTCTCTTTGCGGTTGTATTTTTAGTCATTACAAAATCCACTGAACATTGGATTTATGGTACTTTTGGTTTAATAGGTTTAGCTGTGCTTTTAATGCTTGGCATAAAACTTTATAAGCGGATTAGAAAAGAGTAATAAATTTATTATTTTTAAAATTTAAATTTCAATAGCAATGATTTGGGGGTCCAATTCGCTTTCCAGTAAAATTTTCTTATCCATTATTAGTTTGGTGCTTATTGCTTCTATACTAATTGCTGGAGTTACTGTTTATCAATACAAAGAAGAAGCCAAAGACCTTCATAGAGATAAACTAGAACGTAAACAAAAGGCTATCAACTCTAATATTGATTACATCTTGCGTACCACAACTTACCCATTAGAAACAAATTACATCCCTTTAATTTTCAAAGAAAAAATTTACGAAATTCAAGAAATTCACAGTGAGGAAATTAATATATTTGATTTAGAAGGCAATTTATTAATTTCTTCATTTGCTTCATTTTATGCTGACTCACTTCGTCAAAATTTACCTTCAAAAGTAATTCAACAACTTGAAAACTCATCAGATAAGAAATATATTGAAGATTTTAAGTACGAAGGGCAGAGTTATCAATCTTCCTACACATTTATCACCAATCCTTTTTTTAAGCCAATAGCTATACTTAATTTACCCTATATTGAAGATGATGGCTACATGGATGAGGAGTTAAAAGATTTTTTTGTATTGCTTTCTCAAGTTTATGTTTTAATGATTTTAGGAGCTGTTTTTCTGGCTTATTTCTTATCTAAACTAATCACCAAATCCATTAATCAAATTGGTGATCAAATTAGTGAGACAAAATTAAGTGATACGTTTAGTGAGTTGTCTGTAAAAGATTCTGTTTATGAGCTACGCCCCCTCATAAAAGCCTATAACAAGGCCATGAAAGAGCTAGAAGAAAACAGTAAAAAACTTGCCCAATCTGAGCGAGAAGAAGCTTGGAGACAAATGGCTAGACAAGTGGCTCATGAAATTAAAAATCCACTTACTCCTATGCGTTTAACCGTGCAGAGTTTTGAGCGAAATTATAGCTTAGGAGAATTGCCAGACCACAAGGACGTGAAAGCATTTTCTGAAACCTTAATTCAACAAATTGACACTTTAAGCTCTATTGCAGAAGCTTTTTCAAATTTTGCTAAAATGCCTTCGCAAAAAAGTGAATACCTTAATATTACCAAAACAATTCAATTGGCTTGTGATATATTTAAAGGATCCAATTTTCATGTTTATGTAGATCGAGAGGATATTTATGCAAAATTTGACCGGGCACAACTCATTAGAGTTATTACCAACTTGGTAAAAAATGCTCAGCAAGCAACAGAAAACAATGAAAACCCATTCATTATTGTGGAAGTTAGAGCCACAAAAACCCATGTTAAAATTAGTGTTTCAGACAACGGTATTGGAATTGAAGAAGAAACTCAAAAGCGCATTTTTGAACCTAAATTTACTACCAAAACCAGCGGAATGGGCTTAGGCCTTGGTATGGTGAAAAACATTGTTGAAAACTTTAAAGGAAGTATAAAAGTAAAGTCAAAAGTGAATAAAGGAACTACCTTTGTGATTGAAATTCCTAAACAATGATGAATAATCTTTTAGATGGGAATAGAAACATACATAGCAACCGAATTAGTGAATTGAAAAACTAATTCTTAAAATACACAAATATGAATTACGAAAATTTACTTGTAGAAAAATCTAATTTTGTAGCCAAGGTTTTGATCAACCGCCCCAACAAATTGAACGCCTTAAACAGAGCTACTATTCAAGAAATACACGATGCTTTTAAAGCTTTAAAAGAAGACGATGAAGTTAAAGTCATCATTTTAACAGGCACAGGAGAAAAAGCCTTTGTAGCTGGAGCAGATATTTCAGAGTTTGCCAATTACAGTGTTTCTGAAGGCAAAGATTTAGCCGCTAAAGGCCAAGTCTTGGTGTTTGATTATTTAGCGAACTTCCCTAAACCTATTATAGCTGCAGTAAATGGATTTGCGCTTGGAGGTGGATTAGAATTGGCCATGTCTGCTCACTTTAGAATTGCTAGTGATAATGCAAAATTAGGCCTGCCAGAAACTTCGCTTGGAGTTATTCCTGGTTATGGTGGTACACAGCGTTTGCCTCAGCTAGTTGGAAAAGGTAGAGCCATGGAAATGATTATGACTGCAGGAATGATAAACGCAGAAAAAGCACTGAACTATGGCCTAGTAAACGAAGTTGTTCCGCAAGAAGAATTGATGAATTTAGCAGAAAAATTAGCTGGAAAAATCATGAAAAACTCAATGCTTGCTATTCAGGCAGCTATTGAAGCGGTGAATGATAATTATAGAGATGGTGTAAACGGTTTTGAAACTGAAATAAATGCTTTTGGTGAAGCTTTTGGAACTGAAGACTTTAAAGAGGGGACGGAAGCATTCTTGAATAAGAGAAAGGCAAATTTTTAATTATAGTTGGAATACGTGACGTAGACCACAATCAACTTTAAAAGCTTTCCAAAGTAAATTTTGGAAAGCTTTTTGCTTTTCATTGAAAGCAATTGAACTATCATAACAAGTAATACCATTTGTGTTCCCTATAAAACTTGGTTTGTAAGTTCACTTGGTATTGGTATATTTGCCAAATGTTTCAAATAGGAAAAACCTTAGTTTCTGAAGACCTCATACAAGAGGAATTTACCTGTAACCTGTCTGCCTGCAAAGGAGAGTGTTGCGTGAGTGGAGATGCTGGCGCTCCCCTAACAGCAGAAGAGGCAAAAAAACTTGAAGAAGTTTATGATCAAGTAAAACCTTTTATGCGTAATGAAGGTATTCAGGCAATTGAAGAGCAAGGAAAGTTTGTGCATTCTGAGTTTGATCAAAATGAGCTTGAAACCACATTGGTAAAAGGCAAAGAATGCGCTTATGTTCGTTTTTCTGAAAACGGCACTGCACTTTGTAGCATTGAGTCGGCCTATAGGGCTGGTAAAATTGACTGGAAAAAACCCATTTCCTGCGAGCTTTACCCGGTAAGAGTGCAGCAATATTCTTCCTTTGAAGCAGTGAATTATGATCGTTGGGATATTTGCAGTGATGCTTGTACATTAGGAAAAGAACTACAACAACCTGTTTATAAGTTTACTAAAGATGCACTTATTAAAAGATTTGGAAAAGATTGGTATGACGAGTTAAGTTTGATTGCCGAAAATTATCCAGCAGAAAAATAAGAACTTGTTTTCTTCTCAAAGTAGAAAAACACCTTAGTACCTATAGGTTTTCCTCTTTTATTTTCTAAATCTTGAATGCTAAACCTATAATTTTTATTTTCTTTTTCATTAAAAAACTCCAATCGTTCTCTTGTAATTTGAAGCCCTAAAGATTTCTTTTTAAGCAACCTCCCAGATTTCAATTCCTTAGCGGTTTTTCTTCCTATTCCATTGTCTTCAATACAAAGCTCTGGCTGATGATTATTGTTCAAATACACCTTTACAAAAATGTTCTTTTCTCCTTGTTTTTTTGCTAACCCGTGCCATATGGAGTTTTCAATAAAAGGTTGTAAAATTAAGGATGGAACTTTTATTTGATTGGTTTTTACTTGATCCTCAATGTCTATCTTAAAGTTAATTTCTTCAGTTTGTCTAATTTTTTCAATGCTCATATATAACTCAATGATAGAAAGCTCTTCTTCAAGAGTTATAAGCTGATTTCTAGAAGCCTCAAGTATTTTTCTAATTAATTTGGCAAATTTATTTAAATAATAAACAGCCTTTTCTTTCTCATTTTCAATCAAAAAAACCTTGATAGAGTTGAGAGCGTTAAAAATAAAATGTGGATTCATCTGGCTATGAAACGAGGTAAGATGAAGCTTGTTGATTTCTCCTTCAAATTCTGATTTTATTTTTAAGAGTTTCTCTCTTTCAGCTTTTTTGGTTAATGTTTTTACTTCCATTTCTCTTTCGTAAAGCTTGTCTTCAAGCTCCTGATAAAGTTGTATCTTTAAGTTTTCATTTTCTTTATAACTTGAAATTACCTTATAATTAATCTCTTTCACCCGATAGGCTAAGCCCAAAGCAAATATCATATGTTCAATTAAAATACCTATATAAAAATAAAATAAGCCTCCATGTTTGGTAAGGCTTAAAAGCAAATCACTGGGGTTGTCTGCTTGGGCTAAAGCTATTGATAAAAAAAAAGCAATAAAAGCACTAAGTAAATAAACGCTGCTTCCTGTAATAAAAAAATATTTGAGTTTCCCCGGTGTTTTACCAGCGTGATAGAGCACATACAAAGCCATCAAAAAAGTTATAGGTATGTATGCATAAAAATAATAGGCTTCAAAAACACCTATACTATTAAAGCCAACACTAACTATAAATAGCAAAGTGCTTACAGCAATTAATAACTGAATAAATTGCTTGTATCTTAAATGTAATCTTTTAAAATATTCATTGATACTAAGAAAGTACAAAAAAAAGAAAAAATACAAGCTGTAGTAAATACTTTGAAGGTACCAGTTCAATGAACTCCACCTACTATTGTATATAAACTCTACAAAAGATAACTGATAAGGAGACTTAAGAAAGATGTAACACATCAACACAAAAGAATATCCACTGTAATAAACAAACGATTTTTCTTTTGAATATAAGCCAATACTGCCCGTTATAATTGAAAATATAAACAGCGCAGCAATGACTAAATGCCAAAATACATAATATGGTATAGAAAATTCAAGCAATTATATTTGGTCTAAAAATTTACTTTTTTTGTTTCTTGAAACCGGGATTTTGGTGTTGTCTAACAAGACTACATAGGCATCTGTTTTAAGATATTCTCTTATTTTTCTGAGATTTACAACATAAGAATTGTGCACTCTAAAAAAACATACTTTTGGTAAAAGTTCATGTACTTCTTTTAGTTTTTTGGTAACAAATAAACGATTGTTCCCTTCAAGAAATATTTTGGTATAATTTCCATCACTCTCACAATACAGGATTTCGTCTGCGTCTAAAAACAATAATTTTCCGTCTACAGAAATTTTAATTTTTTTATCAGATTGGTTAAGAAGTTTTTCTTCTAGTACATCTAGGGTTAATTTGTTCTTTATATACTTTTTAATCTTATCAACACAGATTTTTAAGTCGTCGTAATCTACCGGTTTTGTCAAGTAGTCTAAAGCTTCGTTTTTAATGGCATCTATACCATACTCACTGTAGGCAGTGGTAAATACTACAGCAAAATCTCGTTCATTAAAATGATTTAAAAACTGAAAACCATCCATTTCAGGCATTTGGATATCTAAAAATAGACAATCAATGTTGTTGGTCTTTAAAAACTCTAAAGCTTTACTAGCGCTTGTAAACTTTTCTATAACCTCAATCTCGTCTTTGAAATTATCTAGCTCCCAAGCTAAGCTTTTTAATGCGTTAGGCTCATCATCAAGTAAAATAGCTTTAATCATAACTGATGTAATTTTATGTATAAAGGTAATTAATTACTACAGATTATAATTGCTAATTGTATAATTTACTTTTTATAATGTATAATAAGTCCTTATTTCTTGCTAAAGGCCTTTCTTTAATTTTTGATGATATAATGACGGAGAACAAGTTAA
>JAIUMH010000017.1 GCA_022565635.1 Flavobacteriaceae bacterium
TAGAAAAACCAGCTTTTTTAATTGAGGAATTGAAGCGGAAAGCAGGTTCCTGGCTTCTTACAATCTTTTTTAAATTCTTTAAAATTCAATCGTTTGAGTAAATAGATGCTAAAAAAGATGATTTTGGTTAGAAAATCCTTAATTTTAACGGAGATGCCTTATTTTAGGTGAGTTTCTTTGTTTTAAGACTCAAATTTATTTATATATTTACAGATGATTTTAATATAAAAAGAAGCTTATGCACAATCAACTCAAAGCTAAAGTTGATGAAAAATATGAATTTGAATTTGAACAGGCCGATATTGAGCAGTTAGATGCCTCGCCAATCAATGCAAATACGTATCATGTTATTCATCAAAATCAATCATTTCACGCAAAAGTTATAGCGGAAGATTTTACTAACCAAACCTACACCATTCGTGTTAAATCCAATACTTATACCGTTCAAATATCTAATTCTTTAGACTTGTTAATTCAGGAAATGGGACTGACTTTAAATGCGGGTGTGGTAGAAAACGAAATTAAGGCACCTATGCCTGGTTTAATTTTGGATATTCCTGTTGCTGAAGGTGATGAAGTGAAGGAAGGAGAAACCTTAATTGTGTTAGAAGCCATGAAAATGGAAAATGCGCTGAGCTCGCCTATGGATGGAAAAGTGAAATCTATTCACGTAAAAAAATCGGATTCAGTGGCTAAAAATGAATTGCTTATTGAGCTAGAATAATTCAAGCTAGATTCTATTAATGAACCAAGTGAAATAGTGTGTTTTTTCTTTTACAAGTAAAAGTGCATTTTAAAAAATGAATACAAATCAGATGAAAAAAATACTAGTAGCAAATAGAGGCGAAATAGCCTTGCGAGTAATGAAGAGTATTAGGAAAATGGGCATTAAATCGGTGGCTGTTTTTTCTGAAGCTGACCGCAACTCACCACACGTTAAATACGCTGATGAAGCGGTTTGTTTAGGGCCAGCACCTTCTAGCGAATCTTACTTAAAAGGCGATAAAATTATTGAAGTTTGTAAAGAATTAGGTGTAGATGGTATACATCCTGGCTATGGTTTTTTAAGTGAAAATGCTTCTTTTGCTGAAAAAGCAGAACAAAATAACATTATTTTTATTGGCCCAAAATCTCACGCTATTCAAGTAATGGGAGATAAATTAGCCGCTAAAGAAACAGTAAAATCCTATAACATACCCATGGTTCCTGGAATTGATGAGGCCATTACCGATGTGGAAAAAGCGAAAAAAATTGCTTTAGAAATCGGTTTTCCTATTTTAATCAAAGCTTCTGCCGGAGGTGGTGGAAAAGGAATGCGTGTTGTTGAAAAAGAATCGGTTTTAGAAGAGCAAATGAAACGGGCTATTTCTGAAGCAGAATCAGCTTTTGGTAATGGCGCTGTTTTTATTGAAAAGTACGTAGGTTCACCGCGTCATATTGAAATACAAGTGTTGGCCGATCAACATGGTAATATTATTCATTTGTTTGAACGTGAATGTAGCGTACAACGAAGACATCAAAAAGTGATAGAGGAAGCGCCATCAGTAGTTTTGACTCCAGAACTTCGCGAAAAAATGGGGAAATCTGCTGTGGATGTAGCCCGAGCTTGTGATTATGTAGGAGCGGGTACGGTTGAATTTTTAATGGATGAGAATAAAAATTTCTACTTTTTAGAAATGAATACACGCCTTCAGGTTGAGCATCCTGTAACTGAGTTGATTTCTGGGGTTGATTTAGTAGAACAACAAATTAAAATTGCTCGGGGAGAAGTCTTAGAATTTAAACAAAGCGATTTAAGCATTCAAGGCCATGCTTTGGAATTACGCGTATATGCTGAAGATCCGTTAAATGACTTTTTACCTAGTGTTGGTCTTTTGTCTAAGTATCGCGCACCAGAAGGCAAAGGGATTCGCGTTGATGATGGTTTTGAAGAAGGGATGGAAGTGCCTATTTACTATGATCCAATGCTTTCCAAGTTAATCACTTACGGAAAAGATAGAAATGAAGCCATTCAATTGATGTTAGAAGCTATTGCCAATTACCATATTGAAGGTGTTTCAACTACTTTGGATTTCGGTCGGTTTGTTTTTGAACATGAAGCTTTTAAATCGGGTGATTTTGATACCCACTTTGTGAAGCATTATTACACACCTGAAGCCTTGGAAGAAGAAAAGGAACAAGAAGCTTTATTGGCCGCTTTATTGGCTTTAAAAAAATACCAAAAAGATCAAAAGCAACTGCGCATTCCTCAAGTTCAATCCAGAAATAAATAAATTTGGTTGAGTTGGTTAGGTTGTAGAATGGAATAAGTTCAAAATTAGAAAGAAATGAGTAAAAATATAGAAGAGTTAAATAAGAAAATTCAGCAAGCCCATCTTGGTGGTGGCCAAAAGCGAATTGACAAACAGCATGAAAAGAAAAAACTCACCGCTAGAGAGCGTGTAGATTATTTCTTAGATGAGGGTTCTTTTGAAGAAATTGGGATTTTGGTCACGCATAGAACCACTGATTTTGGAATGGACCAACAGCATTTTTATGGCGACGGGGTAGTAACTGGCTATGGCACAGTGAACGGAAGATTGGTGTATGTGTATGCACAAGATTTCACGGTTTTTGGAGGAGCGCTGTCAGAAACCCACGCAGAAAAAATCTGTAAAGTGATGGATCATGCTGTAAAAGTAGGTGCGCCTATTATTGGCTTAAATGATTCTGGAGGAGCTAGAATTCAGGAGGGCGTTCGTTCTTTAGGAGGTTATGCAGATATTTTCTTTAGAAATGTACAAGCCTCTGGAGTAGTGCCTCAAATTTCTGCCATTATGGGGCCATGTGCTGGTGGCGCTGTATATTCGCCTGCAATGACCGATTTTACTGTAATGGTTCAAGATACTTCCTATATGTTTGTTACTGGACCTAATGTGGTGAAAACCGTTACCAATGAAGAAGTTACCTCAGAAGAATTGGGCGGAGCAAGTGCGCATTCCACTAAATCGGGTGTCACGCATTGCACCGCCGCTAATGATATAGCGTGTTTAGAACAAGTAAAACGCATGTTGAGTTATATGCCACAAAACAATCAAGAGCAACCAGAAAAACTAGCTTTTGAATTGGGTGAAGAACTACGAACCGAACTAGATCACCTTGTTCCAGAAAATGCAAATAAACCTTATGATATGCATGAGGTGATTAATGGTATTATAGATGCGGATTCATTCTTTGAAATTCATAAGGATTATGCCGATAACATCATTGTTGGTTTTTCAAGAATTGGAGGAAGAAGTGTTGGTGTTGTAGCCAATCAACCCATGAGTTTAGCTGGGGTTTTAGATGTTGATGCTTCTAAAAAAGCCGCTCGATTTGTACGTTTTTGTGATGCTTTCAATATTCCGCTTTTAGTATTGGTTGATGTACCTGGATTTTTACCAGGAACCGATCAAGAATGGAATGGAATTATTTTACACGGAGCAAAATTACTCTATGCTTTAAGTGAAGCTACCGTGCCAAGAATTACCGTAATTACCAGAAAAGCTTACGGTGGTGCTTATGATGTAATGAACTCTAAACACATTGGAGCCGATTTAAACTATGCTTGGCCAACGGCAGAAATTGCTGTAATGGGAGCTAAAGGAGCTTCTGAAATTATCTTTAGAAAAGAAATTGCTGAAGCTGATGATGCCGAAGCTAAATTGCTTGAGAAAGAAGCTGAATATGCAGAAAAATTTGCTAATCCATTTAAAGCCGCTCAACGTGGTTTTGTAGATGAAGTAATCATGCCAAGAGATACACGAAGAAAATTAATAAAAGCTTTTGCTATGCTAGAAAACAAAGAGGTTTTAAGACCTAAAAGAAAGCATGGAAACATTCCTCTTTAAGATTTTACTTTCCAAAACCCAGTTGTTAATTTAACTGGGTTTTTTATTGAAATAATTGGATTTAGAGTTCATAAGAAGACTAACTAATACAAAACATGGCAGAGAAACTTTACAATAAACTTAAACGATTATACTTGGTAGTGAATACACTTCGCTCATCGCCCGCTAGCAAAAGCGAATTATTGAATTTACTACAAGAACATGGTCTTTCTATTGAAGTGGCCACTTTTGAGCGCGACAAAAAAACCTTAAAAGAAGATTTCGGAATTCAATTAGTATATGATGCTCACCTTCAAAAATATAAGCTTGAGGAAATGGACGACAGAGAATTGGCTCAACTTATTCAATTCCTACAATTCAATCAATTATCACAAGCCTTAAATGCCAATCTTTCTTCTTCAGTGAAGCTCTTGGATTATATCGATTTTGAAAACGAAACCTTATTAAAGGGGATAGAGCACCTGCATCAGTTAATTGTAGCAACAAAAAATCAGTTGACTATTAGTTTCAAACACTATTCATTTCAAAGTCAAAAAACACATACCATTACTTTGAATCCCTATTTGCTAAAGCAATACCAAAGCCGATGGTATGTAGTGGGACAAACCTCCTATGGTGCGGTACGTACTTTCGGTATAGACCGCATTTCTGAATTAGAAGTATCAACCGACCATTTTACAGTCGAAAAACTTGAGATACGAGAGAAATTTAGTAATTGCGTCGGTATTTCAGCATACGCAATGCCCAAAGAGCTCGTCCAAATTAGTTTTGAGATCTCTCAAAAACCTTATTTAAATCACCTTCCTCTCCATGCAAGTCAGAAGCTAATCGACGAAAACGAAAATGAAGTTATTTACGAGTATCATGTAATTAACAATTTTGAATTTAGACAACACATCTTAAAGTATGGTGCTATGGCAAAAGTACGATCTCCTAAAAGTTTGGTGAAACAAATTCAAAAAGAGCTTTCTAGGGCTTTTAAAAACTATTCGTAGATGAATTCTTGTATGTGTTAACCTACAGAATTGAAAGGAATTATTCTTTTAAATCATACCTAAATACAATGAAGAAAAATTTCATTTACAGAAAGAAAACTCAAATTTCATCTGTAAGTATACATCTGTCATGCTGTCCAGATTACCATCGGGATAGTTCAGCATCTCATGCTACTTTTTTAAATGATACTTAGGTTCAACACATTATTACTTCCTCCCTTTAAGGGAGGACCGAGGTGGGTGTTCACCATTTAATAAGTTTAAGAGCCCAATTTAGATGAATTATTCTATTACAGATTTTATCCTCCCTTTGAGGGAGGACCGAGGTGGGTGTTCACCATTTAATAAGTTAAGAGCCCAATTTAGATGAATTATTCTATTACAGATTACTTCCTCCCTTTGAGGGAGGACCGAGGTGGGTGTTTATCTTAATCATTTTTTTAGTACTCAATAATTATGCAATTTGAAAAAATACTGCCACTTCTTTTAACTTCTAAAACATTAATCAAATAATTTTTCAGCTCTATCACAAATTGATAGACCCTCTTTTCATCTTTGTCATCTAAAACAAAAACAGATGGATTACAAAGAATTAATGCACAAGCAAAAGCAACTAGATGAAATTAAAATTCAGCTTAACAAAGAATTTTTCGGGATTCATCAGGTCATCACTCAAATCATGGATACCATAAGTCCTTGGTATTTATTTAATCACCTTCAAGAAAGTCCGCTTATTGTCAACCTTTGGGGATTAACAGGAACAGGAAAAACCGCCTTGGTAAAACGCTTAGTAGAACTACTTGACAAAAAACAAGCTTTTTTTCATTTCGATATGGGAGATCTTTCCAATAAATCCCTTAACCGAGAATTATCTGAAGCCCTTAAGGTATACGAGGGAGACGACTATATTATTTGCTTGGATGAATTTCAACATGCTAAGTCGAAGGATGAAATGAACAAAGAGACCAAGATTAAAACCGACTTTAATATTTGGAATTTCTTAGACACAGGTGAATTTGATTTTTCGAGCATAGGTCATTGGATGAAGCCCTACATTAGCAGATATGATTCGCTAAAAACATGGATTGAGTATGGCTTTAAACTTGAAAATGGTCTTGTGTACATCAATCAACAACCTCAAAAAATAAGAGGCTACATCAAGCGTTTATTTGAAACTGAAGAAACCGATGAATTTGTAGAATTCTTTGATAAAAGCGAACGCATCCGGATCAGTAAACTTTTTTCAGATCGATTTAAAAACATCTTCGAATTTGATAAATTCTACTTCAATTCCAACGAAAACGATATCCTTTGCTTGTTGTTTGAAGCCTCTAGGAAAGAACGCGAACAAGAAAAAGGAAAAATGAAAAAATCCTTGGTCTTTATTTTAGGTAATTTAGATGAAGCCTATAGAATGAGCGAAAACTTCAACGCAGATATCAGTGCAGATGCTTTTTACAAAATCTCTCTTCGCATCAACATAAGCGATATCAAATATGCTTTAAAGCGAAGATTTAGAAACGAACAAATTGCTCGATTAGGGAATAATCATGTCATCTATCCCGCTTTAAGCGAAAGAGCTTTTCAGAAAATTATTGAAGTCAAACTTCAATCCATAGCCACTAAGTTTTTAGAGTATACCCAAATTAAATTGGAGTTTAGTGATTCCATTTTCAACATGCTTTTTAAAAATGGGGTGTATCCAACACAGGGAGTTCGCCCTTTGTTAAGTAGCATCAAAACCTATATTGATGCCAAATTAGGAAACATCTTAACCTATATGCTTGAGAACGAAATTTCAGCAAACCTAATTAAAATGGATCTTGAAAAGAATAATCTCATAGCTACCTACATTTATGCAGATGAGGTATTGGCAAGCCATAAGCTTCAACTAGATTTATCACTAGAAAATATCCGATCAAAAACCAACAACAACAAAAAGGCAGTTACCGCTATTCATGAAGCAGGGCATGCAGTTGTAAGTATTGTATTACTAAAAGAAATTCCCTCACAGCTCAATGCCAATTCTACCGATGCAGAAAGCGATGGTTTTATGTTTAGCGATACAGATCACGACATTATAGCCAAACATCAGTTATTGAAAATGCTAGCACGATTTTTAGCCGGTTTGGAAGCAGAAGCCTTAATTTTTGGCGAATCAAACATTACCTTAGGAGCAAGTTCCGACTATCAGCAAGCTACAGAATTTGCATTGAAAGCCTTTAGAGAGAGTGGGATGGGAGGAGTTTTAGGCTACCATCAAAAAGCATCAACTCAAAATCCCTTTACTTTTGAAAGTAAACTTTTACATATTGAAGATGAAGTTATGAAATTGCTTCATGAAGCAAAACTCAAAGCTAGAGACATCCTCTTAAACGAGAAAACCTTATTATTAAAAATCGCCTCTTTTTTAGTGACCAACAACAGCATGAACAAAAGCGATTTAGAAAACCATATTGAGGGCTACGCAAAAAGCATTAGTTTACAGAGCATTAAAGAAGACGAAGGCCAGAACTTTTATGCTCAAGCATTACAAAATGCAGTAACTCAAATTCCAAAAGAAGACTTGGCTCCAGACCAAAAGTTAGCAGACAGTTTATACGAATTCCTGAGCCTTAATAAAGACCAAGCCTAACATTTTTAGACCACTTTTTGTAAGTAAGAAACACGAAATAAATGTACAATGAAGGATATAATTATTCAACTTGAAAAACTTTTACAACCCAATAAAGAAGAGGCATTACTACAAGCTTTACAGTTGAAGAACAAGTACTTTAAATCAAATGCTAAAATGATTTGGCTTACCAGTGATTTGGATTTCTTCAATGCCACCAAGTTGAATCAACAAGATAACGCTAAAGAATTAATAGAAGATCCAACTATTAAAGAATTAGCTGAGGTTGTAGAACGATTGAACCAGACAAAACTCAATGAAATTTCAGAAAGTAAAGAAGAAGCTATTCATTATCCAATCTTCATAGCGTCAATAGTTGATCAAGCACTTGAGAATGAGGAAGCTAAAGAGAAGCACATCAAAACTTCATTAGACATACTAGTAGAAATTTTGTCCAGTCAACCACCCGAAATTGTGCTTTTAATGGGAAAGCATGAAGCTCTAAAAAGCGAATTACAACTTAATCAGTTCAATTATTTTGACACTTGTAAAGCTACTTCCAAAGGAAACACAATATTTGTTGAAGTCGATTTCCATGCCGAAGAGAAATCTACATGGAGTACCAGCAACGATATTTTAAAAGCCGTGATTAAATTCAGAAATCAGATTCAAAAATGGAGCGAAAAAGCATATTCTATTGAAGCCTATCAAACTGACACAAATCAGCTAAAATCCGATTTTACAAAGCTTCAAAAACAAATATTACAAATAAAGTGTAAATTAGTCAGCCATAAGCAATTTGAAGTAGCATCTAAGTTAAAAGACCTTGAAGATGATTTAAAACGCATCAACGATAAATTGAATAAATTAAAACAGAAGTGATTATGAAAAACGGAATTGAAGCCTTGTTAAGTAAACTTAGTGAACTACAAAGAGAAATCAATCAAAGGAATGAGTCGGCAGAGAAGTTTAATATTGTAAGTCAATCAAATCAAAAAAAAGTATCTTTTATAAAATAAACACCTATGAATATTATAGAATTAAAAGATTTTTTCGAAAAAGAAAAAATACCACATATACCGAAATCAAAATTAACCTTTTTAAAAATCAGTAAGCAACCGCATTACGAAAATGTAATGAGCAACATATATGCTTTCTTTTTCAATTCTGAACAGGAGCATGGTTTTAAAGATTTATTGTTAAACAGTTTACATCAATGCATTATTGAAAATGAAGAATGGAAAGATTTTCCTTTCTACAATGATTATACTGTAAAGACAGAATACACTACCAAAAAAAGAGGAAGAATAGATTTATTATTAAAAAATGAATCGAGTGCAATAATCATAGAGAATAAAATGTACCACCATCTCGATAATGGACTAAATGATTACTGGACATCAGGTACGGAAGACTTAGAAACTTCAGACGAATCAATAGGCGTCATACTCAGCTTAAAAAAGATAGAGCCTGGCAACAAGAATTTTATAAATATTACACACCAGCAACTAATGAAGAAAATACGCCAAAACTTTGGTGCATATCTTTTAGATGCTAAACCAAAATATATAGTTTATTTTCAGGATTTTCAACAAAACATTGACAACTTAAGCAAAAAAAATATGAAGCAGGAACACCTAGATTTTTATATCGAAAACAGCGACAAAATCAAAGCAATATTAGAACTAAATAAAAAATATAAAGATGCGGTTCATGAACAATTTGTAGCACTTAAGGAGGGCAAATTATTTAGCGAACATTTTGAGTATGCAAATAAATACCCAAGCAAAAAAAGTCAATATTACAAGTTGGTAAGTGTTTTTCAATTAAGAAGGAAATCAAATTTAAGGATTAGGATTAAATTTTCTTATAGGCAACTCATTAATAAAGAGACTGATTTTTTGTTTAAGGTAAGAATAGATACCAAACAAAAATTAGAAAATTCAGTTTTTAATAGACTTATTGATGACTTAAGCGGGCAAATACATTTTGAAGGGAATAACAAAAGTGACACAACATTCATTACAAAAATTTATTACCCTACTAAGGAGGAAAGAAAAAATCTAACTAACTATATTTTAGATAAACTAAAAGAGGATGATTTGATTAATATAGCAGTGAAAATAGGGAATCACTTAAACGCTTAGTTTTGAGAATTTTGCGACCTAGGAGCATAGCTTTGGTTGTATGTTGTTATAAAAACATAGAATAAAACTTAGAAACGTCCTAGTTTTTAAACAAACAATGATAGATTCAAACTATATGTTTGAAATGTAAGTAAATTATAAAACAAAAGGATTATGGGGAAGAGAAAGTTAAGTGTTGCCATAAGAAATACAATAAGAAAATGAAAAATCTTTCTGATGCTGAGGAAAGAAAAATGAAGGAAGTGAAGCAATTGGCTATAATATTAATGGAGAAACACAAGGTTTCACATTACAGTTTTCGTTTTGGGTATGGTTGGAGATATTTAGGTCGTTGTACATCAATTGCAATTATCCTAAACTATAAGCATGCTTTGTTCGGTGATATGGAAGATATAAAAAATACATTATTACATGAAATTGCACATCCAATTGTTGGCCTGGAAAATGGTCATTGCGAAGTTTGGCAACTAAAAGCAAAAGAATTAGGAGTAGTTTATAATCGTAATTTCCACAAATAATAACAATGTCAAAAAGAGAATTTATGGGGAGGCACAAACTTATTATAGAAAAACTAATAAAGCTTCCTCTCAGTCTTTAAAAAAAATGAGACTTTTTATTTTTAGGGTCAAAGTTGAATAAATATAAATCTAAATGTGTCAAAAAGACATTTTCAAAGAAACCTGAACGATACTTGTTTGTTGTATAGTGTTAATATTCAAATTGATTTTTTTGGTTAAATTTATTTTATAAAAAAAGAGGCAATTTTGAATTGCCTCTTTTTTTATAAATTACAGAAATAATTTAATTATTTCTTCTTTTCCTCTTTGGGTTTATTGATTGCTAGTGATAATTCATTAGAGATTGATGATTTATCAAAAGTTAGTTTTCCTGCACCAGTTTCAATGATGATAGCATTTAATTTTTCGCTAAAATCAACAACTTTTCCGTGCAGTCCACTTTTTGTAACTACCTTATCTCCTTTTTTAAGCTCTTCAATAAACTTTTTTTCTTCCTTTTGTCTTTTCATTTGTGGGCGTATCATAAAAAAATACAATACCACAAAAATTAACAATAATGGAAGTAAACCTGTAATTTGATCCATAATTATTTAACTGGTGAACCTGCTTGTGCACCTCCTTTAGGATTCACAAAAGCTTTAATTCTGATTGTTTCTCTTCCAGACTCTGTGTTAGCAGTAATTCTAACAGTTTTCATCTGTTGGTTGGGTTTACCTCTTGTGTTAAATTTCACTGTCATTTCAGCTTGGTCACCAGGAGCAATAGCTTCATTTTTAGGGTAAGAAGGAACCGTACAACCACAAGACGCTTTAGCGTTGCTAATAATTAATGGAGCTTCACCCGTATTGGTAAAGGTAAATGTGTGTTCAACCACATCTCCCTCTTCAACATTACCGAAATCATGCTCTTTTTCGTCAAATGTTAGAACTGGAAACTTGTCTTCCTGAGCAGCTTTCTCTGATGCTTCAGCAACCTTATTTTCATCTACTTTTTTGGAAGCATCTTCATTGCAAGAGGTAAAGGATACCAATGCAAATGAAACTAACAATAAAAATACCTTTTTCATTTTTTATTTATTTTAAATTTGATGTCAAAAATAACAAAAAAATACTGATTACATCAGCCCTCTTCCTACTTTATTTAATTTATCATTTTCTTTGTAGTCTTTGGCTATTTTATCTAAAACTCCGTTAATAAAGTAGCTACTTTTTGGCGTACTGTATTCTTTTGCAATTTCTAAGTATTCGTTTATAGTCACTTTTACTGGTATGCTTGGAAACTTTTTAAATTCTGCTAAAGCCATACAAATCAAAACTTGATCAATTTCGGCAATACGGTCTTTTTCCCATCCTGGTGTTTTTCCATCTGTGTCTGCCAAAAGTTCATTGTAGTTCAATACCGTTTTTTTAAACAATTCACCAGCAAATTTTTTATCTTCAAAGTTTTTGAACAATGTAGGAATGCTTATTTCTTCCTCTTTTTTGATGTGTTTAAGAAACTTTATTATACTTGTGTTTACAATAGGAAAGTCATCTAACCAAGTAAGTTTGTGGTCTTCATAATATTCGTATAAACTATCATTAGGGGCTAAGACTTTTTTATAGAATTGAATTACAAAGTCTTTGTCTTCTTTATAACTTTGAAATTCATCTTCTAAATAGGATTTATATAGTTCACTTTTAAAAAGCTCATCCCAAATATTTCTAGGTATTTCAGGGTCATCTTTCCAGTTTCTCAATTTCCTATCCTCAATGAGTAGTTGTAGCTGATCACAATTTTCTAGTTGATGGATGAGTTGATTTTCTACAAATTTTAAATTTGGGGCTTTGTCTTGAGGGGTAGCTAAATGTTTTTTCTGAGATAATTCATAATATTTTTTAGCCTGATTTTTAACTTGAATAATCAAATCCAGATTAAGAATAAACAAATCATACATCTCGTGAATGCTTTTGTTTAAAAATTTTTCCTCAACGCCTATTTGATCTTTTTTGGATTGATTATAGGCGTAAATACTTTGCATAACTTTAGTGCGAATATGTCTTCTTGTAAGCATAAGAACTTTTGTAATTTTGCGCAAAAATAACTTTTTTCAGTTCATTAGCCTTGTTTAATCCTTCAAAATTTAATCAATTTTTTCTGGGTAATGTTCAGTTGCTTTTTTGGGTTTTACATAATAAATAGTTGTTGTTTTGGCTTTATTATTAAATTTGCAAAAAAAAAACAGATGTCAATTTTTAAACTATCCAGATATTTTTATGATGTATTGAAGGAAGCTGGTTTAAGCCATGAAAACGCAGCTCTTCTCAACTTATTTATTAATGCCATTATAGTTTTAATTTTAGCTTATGTTTTATTCAAGTTAATGCGTTACGTAGCAGAGACTTTTGTAACATCACTGGCTGAGAAGTCAAAGACAAAATTTGATGATTATTTAGTAAAAAATAAGACCTTTTTACATCTTTCTAATTTACTAACTATCAATTTTGTTTCTTTGTTGGTGCCTGACGTATTTCATGATTTTTCAGATTTGGAAGTAGTTGTAGAGAAAGGAATTAGCGTCCTCACTGTGGTGTTTGTAATTTGGTTGTTACGCAGTATTTTACTTACGCTGAAAGACTTTTTGAGAACAATTAAGGCGTTTAAAGACAAGCCAGTTGAGAGCTATATTCAAGTTTTTATGATTATCTTGTGGCTGTTTGCTCTTGTTTTAATTTTTGGAATTATAACTGGAAAGTCAGTAGCCAAGTTACTTACAGGACTAGGAGCTTTGTCTGCTGTACTTCTTTTGGTTTTTAAAGACACCATTTTAGGTTTTGTTGCTAGCATACAAGTTACTGTTAATGATACGGTAAGGATAGGGGATTGGATTACCATGGAAAAATACGGAGCAGATGGAGATGTTTTTGAAATTAATTTGGCTTCAGTTAAAGTAAGAAATTTTGATAATACAATTACCACAATTCCTACTTATTACCTGATTTCTGATTCTTTTAAAAATTGGAGAGGAATGGCTCAATCGGGCGGAAGAAGAATGAAGCGCTCTGTTTTAATTAAGAGTCAGAGTGTGAAATTTATTACTGATAAAGATTTGCCCAAATACAAAAATGTTCATCTAATTGCTGATTATGTGAAGGAGCGAAGTCTTGAAATTGATGAGCACAACAAAACCAATAAAGTAGATAAATCTGTTTTAGTGAACGGAAGGAATATGACTAATTTTGGTTTGTTTAGAAGGTATATTGATGCCTATCTTAGAAGTCACCCAGGAGTAAATCAGGAAATGATGATTATGTGCAGGCACTTGGCACCAACACCAAACGGAATTCCTCTTGAAATTTATGCATTTAGTGCTGATAAAGCTTGGGTTAAATATGAAGGCATTATGGCTGATATTTTTGACCATGTTTTTGCATCTGTACCTTATTTTGACTTAGAGGTTTTTGAATACCCAACCGGAACAGATTTTACTAAGTTTACTACTAATCTAGATAGTTAATTTGAGTTGATTAGAAAAAAATAGTTACGTAATTTAAAAATTTGTCACCATCAAACCTTATGTAAAATGTAGTACTTAATTTTATGGTGCAAAAGACAACTTACATTTTTAGTTTGTAATTCTATTAATAGGTCACATTAAACGAGATTTGGCTTATTATTGTAGTTGATTTTTTTCTTGTTATTTAAGTTTTAAGAAATAATATATTCAATTTAATATTCATTCGCTTAAGCTTAATGCTTAGTTTTCTCATATTTTTTGTACATTGTATCAAATTTTAGTCATGAAGTATAGTTTTTTGATCATTTTGGTTACTTTTCTTCTTGTTTCTTGCAAGGATCAAAAGCCTGAGAGTAAGAATGAAATTGCGAAAAATACAGTTGAAAATATAGAAGTTGATTTAGAAGAAATTAAGGAACGAGGGAGATTAAGAGCAATCACGACTTACAGTGGAACTACTTATTTTTTGTACAGGGGCAGAACCATGGGTTTTGAATATGAATTGCTGAACCGTTTAGCTGAATTCTTAGAGGTTGAATTAGAAATTGTGATTGCAAGAAATGAGGACGAATTGATGAAAATGCTTTTAGCTGGTGAAGGCGATATAATAGCTTATGGATACACCATTTTACCAAGTAGAAAAGAAAAGATAGAATTTACCAATCCATTGTATTTATCCAACCAAGTTTTAGTACAGAAAAAGCCAGTTAATTGGCGAAGAATGAAACTTCATCAAATTCAAAATCAATTAATTACTGATCCTATTCAATTGATTGGAGACACGGTTTCAGTAAAGAAAAACTCTTCTTATGCAGAACGTTTAAAAACGCTGAGTCAAGAAATTGGAGGAGAAATTATAATTGATACTATTCCAGGCACCAAAACAACGGAAGAAATAATTAAAATGGTGGTTGATGGAGATATTAAATATACAGTTGTAGATCAAAATATTGCAACGATTAATGCTTCTTATTATCCTATTTTAGACGCCAATACCCAAATTAGTTTTTCTCAACAAATAGGTTGGGGGATAAGAAAAAATTCACCTGAATTACTTGAACAGGTAAATACATGGATAGACCAATTTAAGAAAGAGGTTGATTTTCATGTTATTTTTAATAAATATTATAAAAATAAACGAAAATACAAGGTCCGTGTTAAAAGTGAATTTTACAGTATTAATGATCAAAAAATTAGTCCTTATGATGAGATGATTAAAAAATATGCTGATGAAATTGGGTGGGATTGGAGATTGGTAGCGTCTTTAGCATTTCAGGAATCACGCTTTGAACCACAGTCTGAATCTTGGGCTGGAGCCAAAGGCTTAATGCAAATTATGCCAGAGACAGCAAGAGAACTTAACATTAACCCAAATGATCCATACGAAAGTGTAAGAGGAGGGACTTATTACTTGAATCAACTTTGGGAAAAAAATGATGACATTCAAGACTCTATCCAACGGATTAAATTTACATTAGCGGCTTATAATTGTGGTTATGCTCATCTTAAAGATGCGCAACGGGTTTCAAAACTGAAAGGTAGAGATCCGTTAATTTGGGATGACAATGTTGAGTTATCAATATTAGATTTATCGCAGCCTGAATATTATAATTTGCCTGAAATGCGGTATGGTTATGTGCGTGGAATTGAACCCTATAATTATGTGAGACAAATTTTTCAACGCTATGAACATTATAAAAAATTCGCTTCCAAATAAACCTTATTTACTTTCTGTTTTTGCTCTATTTTTTTCTTCATTTATATTATCTTCTTGCGGTAGTACAATCAAATTGAACAATGAAGATTTGGATGAGTTTAGCTCAGCATCTGGTTTTTATTTTAATAATTATCCGTATTTAGTAGAGCAAACAAATTATCGGTTTCCATCCTTATTAGATGCATTTAAAATATATGAAATTCCCAAGGGTTGGGTTTACCTTGATTTTACTGATGCTGAAGAATTACGAATTAGCTATCAAAACCAACGTGGAAAATTGATTAGTCATACCTATGAAGGAAAATTTAAAAATAATTATTATGAAATTTACTTTCATCGAATAAATGCCGGTATACCACCTATATATTGGCAAACTCATATAGATAGAATGCGTATTGCTATTCATAAAGAAGGCAACCTAATGATTAATCATAAGTTTAAAAATGGGAAATATTACTTTTTTGGTCTATTCTTTCAAAGCGTTACTAATGATTTAATGATTGATAAGGAAGTTAGTAAAAATCGACAGCAACTATATTTTAAAAAAGAAGAAATTTTACCTGATGATGCAATTAAAGATTTTAGGCTATTCCTCTAATTCAAAATCAGGGAAAATATTATCCATATATACTTCTTTGTCAAAATTTAGAAAGTATTCAATGATTGGAGAATCTGGGTTTTTATCTTCAAACTTTGTAACTGCCTTATCAAGGCGGTCAAAGTCTTCAAGCAGAATATATGAAAATAAAATAGCCGTTTCATCGTCCATTTCACTTCTTTCAAACTCTTCAGTAAGCTCTTCGTTTTTGTTTCTATCAATTCTTTCTTTAAATTTTACAATACTAGTTTCGTAGTATTCAAAAGCTTTTTCCTTATTGCCTTTTTTTTCTTCAAAAATACCGGCTAAAACCCAGTTTTCTGCTACTTCTGGAGCTTTGTCAATAATGATTTCTATTTCATTAATGGCTTTTTGGTAGTCCGATTGGTTGAGGTAGACTTCAACTTTATTAACATGTGGCTTCTCAAAAGTCTCATCAATAGCAATAGCTTCATCAAATAAATTTAACGCTTCTTCAAAATTTCCAGCTTGTAATTTAATAAGCCCTTGGTCATGAATTTTTTCAGCTTCAATTCTTAAAACCTCAGTTTGTTTTTGTTCATCCTCACAAGCTAAAGCTGTTAGTATTATTAGTGCAACAAGAATTTTTTTCATTATAAAAAGTTTTTAAAGAATTTTTTAGCTAATTTTAAATTTATTTATTCTGTTTCATCTTCAGGCCAAGTAGGGTCTAGGTGGTCTGGGGTTCCATTGCCATTAGAATCTGGAAACGGTAAAATCAAATTTCCCTCTTCATCAAATTCCACCTCTTCTCGTGTAGGAACGCCATCACCATCGTCATCAGCATCTAAATAATTTGGCAAACCATTGTTATCCGTATCAACATCTTGAACATTTCTAGTTTCATTTACGTCTTCTAACCAATTAGGTATTCCATCTCGATCGTGATCAGATTCTCTTGAGCGATATAATTGATAGGTGAAAATAATGGGCTCATAACTAAAAATGCCTGAACCAATTGGGGTTTGGCCAAAATATCCAAGACCTGATGGAATAAATACAACGCCAAATCCAAAATCGTCATCAAAAATAAATGTTCCATCTGGATTTTCTGTAAACCCTCCAGCGCCTCTATAGGATGTTAGACCCTCTCTAAATCCAATAATGTTTTCTGTATTATCTAACCATATAGGAGTAGGGGCTGAATCAAAAACTGTTTTTCTGATGGTCTGTCCGTGATAAGTAACCAGCACAGAATCGGCAAAAGTAGGTTTTCTTCGTTCTTGGTTTCCTTCCCTAAACTTAAGCTGAAATAAATCGTAATCAATACCACTTACAGTAACAGTTTCAGAAACAAGAAATTCAGATTCAATCACAGGTGGTTCTTGGGTATCTTCAGTAATTTCTTTAAACACAACAACCCTAGCGTTTTCGTTTAAAGGGTTTTCTTCAATTTCATAATAATGAGTTTCAAGAAAAGTTTGTATTTCAACTTTGTCTTCTTCCCAAACTTCAACTGGGTCTCTTAGTTCTATACCACTGCCTCTGTCATCATCTGGACTACATGAAAATAGAATGATTCCAAGTAAAATAAGGAAAGCTAAAGGTGATTTATTCATCTGTTTATATTTAAATTTTTAATTCTTGATTATGTATTAAGAAACATCTTGTAACTCCAATTTAACGGAAAAATTGTGAGGATGCTCAATAATTTATTATTTATCTTAAATTTGGGTGCAAGATACGATTTTCTCTTATTTTTGTGAAGTGTAAACCAAAGAGTCTTGAAAAGATTATGCGAGTAGATAAGTATTTATGGTGTGTGCGTTATTTTAAAACACGAAGCATAGCCACTAAAGCCTGTAAAAAGGGCCAAATTAAAATTAGAGGTGAGGCAGTAAAACCGTCAAGAGAAGTTTATCCTCAGGATATTGTAGAGGTAAGGAAAAACCAAATTAACTACAAGATTAGAGTATTGGATTATCCTGAATCTAGAGTGGGTGCTAAATTGGTAAGTATATATTGTATGGACATTACCCCAAAGGAGAATCTTGAGAAACTAGATTTACTGAAATATTCAAAAGATTATTACCGCAAAAAAGGAACAGGAAGACCTACTAAAAAAGACCGAAGAGAAATTGATGATTATTTAGATGTTGAAAATGAATTAGATAAAGAGCTAAGAAAAGATTCTGATGAAAAGTAATACGCAAATTTTTTGGGAAGAAAAATACCATCAACAGGTCACTGGTTGGGATATGGGAATAGTTTCTCCACCGCTCAAAACTTTTTTTGATGGACTTTCAAATAAAAATCAGTCTATTTTAATTCCTGGAGCTGGAAATGCTCACGAAGCTATTTATTTACATCAACAGGGGTTTACTCAAGTTCATGTAATTGATCTTGCTCGGCCACCAATTACTCATTTAAAAAATCATTGCCCAAGTTTTCCTGAAAAGCACATCCATCAAATAGATTTTTTTGATTTTAAGGGACAATTTGATTGGATTTTTGAACAGACTTTTTTTTGTGCCATTCCACCACAAAGAAGAGATGAATATGTTCTTCAAATGCACTCTTTGTTAAAAAATAAAGCTCACTTAGTGGGGCTTCTATTTGACTTTCCGCTCACCGATGAAGGTCCTCCTTTTGGTGGTAGCACAGATGAATACCGAAAGCGTTTTCAGCATTATTTTCATTTCCATAAATTTGAACAGGCTTATAATTCACATCCTAAAAGACAAGGAAAAGAAATTTTTATTAATTTTCAGAAAAAATGACAAAAACCATAATTTTAAACCAACAAGAAGTAAACCATAAAGCCAAACGAATAGCTTTTCAGATTTACGAGGACCATCTCAATGAAACCGAAATTATTTTAGCAGGTATTGCAAATTCGGGGTATAAATTTGCAGTCTTGTTAAAAGCTAATTTAGAAGAAATTTCTTCACTTCAAGTTTCGCTTTGCGAAGTACAAATAAACAAGAAAAATCCTTTACACTCAGATCATTCTCAATTGAAGGTTCAGGGTTATGAAAACAAATGTGTGGTTGTGGTAGATGATGTTTTAAATTCTGGAGCTACATTAATTTATGCAGTTAAAAAGTTTCTTGAGGTTCCTCTAAAACAACTTAAAACCGCTGTTTTGGTAGATAGAAGTCATAAGAGATACCCAGTAAAAGCAGATTATAAAGGACTTTCTTTATCTACTTCATTAAATGAGATGGTTCAAGTTAGCTTTACCCCAGAGGTAAAAGTTGAATTATTCTAAATATTACGGATTCAATTATTTTAATTCAAATTCAGGGTGTTTTAATGTGATTTTCGTAAATTTACCCTCAATTTCTTAAAAAGTTTAAACTTATAAAACAAATGGAACAACAAAAACCATATACTCCTAAAAATCAAATTAGAATTGTTACCGCAGCTTCTTTATTTGATGGACACGATGCCGCTATAAATGTGATGAGAAGAATTATACAATCTACGGGTGTAGAAGTAATTCATTTGGGGCATGATAGAAGCGTAGAGGAGGTTGTAAATACCGCTATTCAAGAAGATGTGAATGCCATAGCAATGACTTCTTACCAAGGTGGTCACAATGAGTATTTTAAATACATGTATGATTTGCTTCAAGAAAAGGGAGCAAACCACATCAAAATTTTTGGTGGAGGAGGAGGTGTAATCCTTACCGAAGAAATTGAAGATTTAATGAAACATGGTATTACACGCATCTATTCGCCTGACGATGGCCGTGAAATGGGATTACAAGGAATGATTAATGATTTAGTGCAAAAATCTGATTTTCCAACACCAAAACTTAAAGAAGCAAATAAAACAGCAGAAAAGCTAAAACAAAAAGAGGTCAATACCATTGCCCGTTTAATTTCTTTAGCTGAAAATAGACACGAAGAATTTAAAGAAATTTTTGACCCGATTCAAAAAGCTAGCAAGAATGATGTCCCTGTTTTAGGGATCACAGGAACGGGTGGCTCGGGTAAATCTTCTTTGGTAGATGAGCTGGTACGAAGATTTTTAGTCGATTTTGAAGACAAACAAATTGGGATTATCTCTGTAGATCCCTCCAAAAGAAAAACAGGTGGTGCTTTGTTAGGCGACCGAATTAGAATGAATGCTATCAACTCTCCAAGGGTGTATATGCGTTCATTAGCCACACGCCAGTCTAATTTAGCACTTTCTAAATATGTGCAAGAAGCCGTTGAAGTCTTAAAGGCTGCTAATTATGATTTGATTATTTTAGAAACTTCAGGAATTGGTCAAAGTGATACGGAAATTCTAGATCATTCTGATGTTTCTTTATATGTAATGACGCCAGAATTTGGAGCAGCCACACAATTAGAGAAAATTGATATGTTAGACTTTGCAGATTTGGTAGCGATCAATAAATTTGATAAACGCGGCGCTAAAGATGCTTTGCGCGATGTAAAAAAACAATACCAACGCAACCATCAATTGTGGGATGCAAAGTTAGATTCGCTTCCCGTTTATGGAACTATCGCTTCGCAGTTCAATGATCCAGGCATGAATGTGTTGTATAAACATATCATGAATCAAGTGGCTGAAAAAACTTCAGCAAAACTAGAGAGCAATTATCAAATCACCGATGAAATGTCGGAAAAAATATTCGTGATTCCTCCTGCTAGAACACGCTATTTATCTGAAATTTCAGAAAACAATAGAGCTTATGATCAAAAAGCAAACCAACAAGTAGAAGTAGCTCAAAAACTTTACGGAATTTTTAAAACTCTAGAGTCGGCTACAAATATTAGTCTGGGCTTAGATAAAAATGGAATTGAAGAAGAAGCTTTACAACAAGCTACTTCTAATGAAAACCAGCAACTTATTGAACTTCTAAAAAAAGAATTTGACCGTGTTAAAATGGATTTAGATCCATACAATTGGGAAAAAATCTTAGCTTGGGATACTACTGTTAAACGTTACAAAGATCCAATTTACAGCTTTAAAGTTCGCGATAAAGAAATTAAAATTGAAACGCATACCGAGTCGCTATCACACCAACAAATTCCAAAAATAGCTTTACCAAAATACCAAGCTTGGGGAGATTTACTGAAATGGTTATTACAAGAAAATGTTCCAGGAGAATTTCCTTACACCGCTGGATTGTATCCGTTTAAAAGAACAGGCGAAGATCCTACTAGAATGTTTGCTGGTGAAGGAGGTCCCGAACGTACCAACCGAAGATTTCACTACGTAAGTCAAGGCTTGCCAGCAAAACGCCTTTCCACAGCATTTGATTCGGTTACTTTGTATGGTAACGACCCAGACCACCGCCCAGATATTTATGGAAAAATTGGAAATGCAGGGGTTTCTATTTGTTGTTTAGACGATGCCAAAAAACTCTATTCAGGTTTTGATTTGGCTCACCACATGACCTCTGTAAGTATGACAATTAATGGTCCTGCACCAATGTTGCTCGGGTTTTTTATGAATGCTGCCATAGATCAACAATGTGAAAAATACATTGCAGAAAATGGTTTAACTCATGTAGTTGAAGCTAAAATCAAACAGATATACAAAGAAAACGGATTAGAGAGACCCACTTACAATGGCGATTTACCCGATGGAAATAACGGTTTAGGTTTGATGTTGTTGGGTGTAACTGGCGATCAAGTTTTACCAGCTGAAGTGTATCAAAAAATCAAAATGGATACTATTGCTGTGGTTCGTGGAACCGTGCAAGCTGATATTTTAAAAGAAGACCAAGCGCAAAATACCTGTATTTTCTCTACTGAATTCGCTTTGCGTTTGATGGGAGATGTACAAGAATATTTTATTGAAAATAAAGTAAGAAACTTTTATTCGGTTTCTATTTCTGGGTATCACATTGCCGAAGCTGGGGCTAATCCAATTACGCAATTGGCATTAACGCTTTCTAATGGATTTACCTATGTAGAATATTACTTGAGTAGAGGAATGGATATCAACAAATTTGGCCCCAACTTAAGTTTCTTTTTCTCTAACGGAATTGACCCAGAATATGCGGTTATTGGTCGGGTAGCCCGAAGAATATGGGCCAAGGCTATGCGTGATAAGTACGGAGCCAATCCAAGAGCACAAATGTTGAAATACCACATTCAGACTTCAGGACGTTCCTTGCATGCTCAGGAAATTGATTTCAATGATATTAGAACTACATTACAAGCTTTATATGCTATTTACGATAACTGTAATTCATTGCATACCAATGCTTATGATGAAGCCATTACCACGCCAACAGAAGAATCGGTGAGACGTGCTATGGCAATTCAGCTTATTATCAATAAAGAATTGGGCTTAGCTAAAAATGAAAATCCAATTCAAGGTTCATTTATTATTGAAGAATTAACGGATTTAGTAGAGGAAGCAGTATTGTTAGAATTTGATCGTTTAACCGAACGTGGTGGTGTTTTAGGAGCGATGGAAACCATGTATCAACGAAGCAAAATACAAGAAGAAAGCTTGCATTATGAAACTTTAAAACACACGGGAGAATTTCCAATTATTGGAGTAAATACCTTCTTGAGTTCAAAAGGTTCACCAACAGTAAAACCAAGAGAAGTGATTCGCGCAACCGAAGCAGAAAAAGAATTCCAAATCAATACTCTAAACAAGCTTCACAAGGCTTATGAAAGTAAATCGACTAATTATTTAAATCGATTACAAGACGCCGCTATCAACAATAGAAATATCTTTGAAGAATTGATGGAAGCCACCAAGTATTGTTCTTTAGGTCAGATTACGGAATCCTTATTCGAAGTAGGCGGCCAGTATAGACGAAACATGTAAGCAGAGAGCCAAATACTACCAGCTGAAAGCGCAGTAGTATTTGTGCGAATCGCTTATCCCGAGAGTGAGCGATTCGGGATCTTGTTTGATTGCAAGAGCCAAATACTACCAGCTGAAAGCGCATTAGTATTTGTGCGAATCGCTTATCCCGAGAGCGCTAGCGATTCGGGATTTTTATGAGGCTAAGTTGATTTTTAAAGAGCATAAATAAAACCTCAATTCTATTTTTAAAAGCAGAATTGAGGTTTTTTAAATTTTAGCTGTTAATCATTTCATCATTACGACTAAAATTAAAGCAAGAAATATTTTTATTGTATTTTTGCAAAAAAAAAAGAACTTTGGCTAAAATTGGAAATATTGATGTAGGAGATTTTCCTTTGTTGCTAGCACCTATGGAGGATGTTAGTGATCCACCATTTAGAGCTTTATGTAAAGAACAAGGAGCAGATGTTGTTTACACCGAATTTATTTCTTCTGAAGGCTTAATCAGGGACGCTGCAAAAAGCATTATTAAATTAGATATTTACGAAAAAGAACGCCCTGTAGGTATCCAAATTTTTGGTGCTAACTTAGAATCTATGCTTCGTTCCGTAGAAATTGTTGAAGCTACCAAACCCGATATTATCGATATTAATTTTGGTTGTCCGGTGAAAAAAGTGGTTTCTAAAGGAGCAGGTGCTGGAATTTTAAAAGATGTGGATAAAATGGTTTCGCTTACTGAAGCCATGGTGAAACATACCAATCTACCTATTACTGTAAAAACCCGCTTAGGTTGGGACCACGATCATATTCGAATTCTTGAAGTAGCCGAGCGTCTTCAGGATGTTGGCTGTAAGGCAATTTCAATTCACGGAAGAACCCGTGCCCAAATGTACAAAGGTGAAGCCGATTGGCATCCTATTGCAGAGGTGAAAAATAATCCTAGAATGCATATTCCTGTTTTTGGAAACGGTGATGTGGATACGCCCGAAAAAGCAATGCTCATGAGAGATAAGTTTGGGCTTGACGGGGCTATGATTGGTAGGGCAAGTATTGGTTATCCTTGGTTTTTTAGAGAAGTAAAGCATTTTTTTGAAACTGGAGAACACCTTCCACCGCCCACAATTCAAGAACGCGTTCAGGTAGCGAGAAGACATTTAGAAATGGCTATTGATTGGAAAGGCGAAAAATTAGGTGTATTTGAAACACGAAGACACTATACCAACTATTTTAAAGGAATTAGGAATATTAAGCCTTACCGAATGCGAATGGTAACAGAAGACCATGCTGTGGATGTTTTTAAGGTTTTAGATGAAGTTGAAAATGAATTTGCTAGTTATGATTTTGCTAATGCAACCTAATTGTTTTGAGATATTTAACTATCTTTGTGAAACAAAATTAATTAATGTTTAGCCATTACGCTTAAAAAATTAGACAAAATGTTAAGTGTTTTCTTAAATAGTGTATTGACGGCTTAATTTTTAATAATTTTACACTCAGGTTGATATAATCAATCTTAAATACTAAAACCATGAAAGGACCTTTATTTTATTCAAAAATCTTACTCTTCGGTGAATACGGAATTATTAAAGACTCTAAGGGGCTATCTATTCCTTATAATTTCTACAATGGTGCTTTAAAAATTGAAGAGGATTCAACAGATGCCACTAGAAAATCCAACAGTGAATTAAGGCGATTTGCATCTCATTTGCAAGCATTGCAAAATCAACAACCAGAGTTGGTTCAGTTTGATATTGAAGCGCTTCAAAATGATGTTGAAAAAGGAATGTATTTTGACAGTTCAATTCCACAAGGGTATGGCGTTGGAAGTAGTGGCGCTCTTGTTGCTGCAATTTATGATAAATATGCCTTTGATAAAATTACTGTTTTAGAAAATCTTGAAAAATCTAAGCTTACTCAGCTGAAGCACATTTTTGCTGCCATGGAATCTTTTTTTCATGGAAAATCTTCAGGCTTAGATCCGTTAAACTCTTATTTGAGCTTACCTATATTAATTAATTCGAAAGAAAATATTGAACCGGCTGGTATTCCTATGCAATCCGCTAACGGAAAAGGCGCAGTATTCTTGCTAGATAGTGGAATTGTTGGTGAAACTGCACCAATGGTGAATATTTTTATGGAAAACATGAAGCAAGAAGCCTTCCGAAAAGTGATTAAAGATTCTTTCATCAAAAAAACAGATGCGTGTATTGATAATTTCCTTTCAGGTGATTTTAAATCATTATTTTCTAATGTAAAGCAACTTTCTAATATTGTGTTAGATAATTTCAAGCCAATGATTCCAAAACAGTTTCATGAGCTGTGGAAACAAGGTATTGAATCTAATGCTTACTATTTAAAACTATGTGGCTCTGGCGGGGGTGGTTATATTTTAGGTTTTACTGAAGACTTTACTAAAGCCAAAAACTTACTTAAAGACCATAAGCTAGAAGTAGTCTATACCTTTTAATCATACAATAGATGCCCAAAAAATCTTCAAAACTCCTTCTGAAATTAGCAAGTCTTTTTTCAGTTGTTCGAGGGTACAATATTTTGATGATCGTTCTTGCTCAGTATTTGGCTTCTGTTTTTATAATTGCACCAAAGTATTTGAGCACTAAGGAAATACTACTTGATTTTAATTTATTTCTTCTTATTTTGGCTAGTTCTTTGGTAATAGCATCTGGTTATATTATTAATAATTTTTACGATTCAGAAAAGGATTTAATCAACCGTCCATTAAAAACACATATCGATAACTTAGTTAGTCCACAAACCAAACTTTCTATTTATTTTATTCTCAATTTTGTGGCCGTAATAATAGCAAGCTATGTCTCATTTAATTCGGTAGTTTTCTTTTCTGCGTATATTTTTACTATTTGGTTGTATTCGCACCGATTAAAAAAGTATGCTTTTATAGGTAATTTTGCAGCCGCACTTTTAGCGGTTACTCCATTTTTTGCAGTTTTTATTTATTACATCAATTTTGATTTAGTCATTTTTGTGCATGCCTTGTTTTTATTTACAATTATTAGCATGCGTGAATTGGTGAAAGACTTAGAGAATTTAAGGGGAGATTTTGCTCAAGATTACCAGACTATTCCTGTAAAATACGGTCCTAAATTGTCTAAGCAACTACTTACTTTTTCAAGCATTTTGTGCCTTATTCCTGTTTACATCTTACTCACTTATTTTGAAGTAGGATACATGAAATATTATTTCATTTTAAGTTTGGTACTTTTATTTGGATTTTCCGTTAGCGTTTGGTATGCCAAAAAGAAAATACATTACCTCATTTTACACAATTTACTCAAATTTATAATTGTGTTTGGTGTGTTTTGTATTTTATTGATTGATTTGGATGTTTTTATCAAACGAATTTTTTAAATAACTTCAATGTAACTTAGACGTTATTTAGTGATGCTTTTTGTAATTTTGAAATCTTTTAAACTTGAATAGAATTTTATGAAAATACATTTTATAGCTATTGGTGGAAGTGCAATGCATAACTTAGCCTTAGCTTTACATGCTAAAGGGGAGGACGTTACAGGAAGTGATGATGAAATCTTTGAGCCTTCTAAATCAAGGTTAGCAAATCACAATTTATTACCTGAAGAATTTGGTTGGTTTCCTGAAAAAATAACTACCGATTTAGATGCTATAATTTTAGGAATGCACGCTAAAGCCGATAACCCTGAGCTACTTAAAGCCCAAGAATTGAATCTTAAAATTTATTCTTATCCAGAATTCATTTTTGAACATTCTAAACACAAAACCCGCGTTGTGATTGGAGGATCTCATGGAAAAACAACCATTACATCAATGATTCTTCACGTTTTGAAATACCATGAAAAAGAAGTTGATTTTATGGTTGGTGCTCAATTGGAAGGATTTGACAATATGGTTCACCTTACCCAAAAAAATGATTTTATTTTATTGGAAGGGGATGAGTATTTGTCCTCCCCTTTAGACCGTCGACCTAAATTTCATTGGTATCAAGCTAATATTGCTTTAATCAGTGGTATTGCTTGGGATCACATTAATGTATTTCCAACTTTTGAAAATTATGTTGAACAGTTTCAGCTTTTTGTAGATGGAATGACACGCGGAAGTACTTTGGTCTATAACGAAGAAGATACAGAAGTGAAACGCATTGCAGAAAACGCTACACAACCTACTCGAAAACACGCCTATTCAACCCCTGCTCATTTTATAGAAGATGGAGAAACTTATCTAGAAACTCCTGAAGGCCCAATGCCTATTGAAGTTTTTGGAAAACACAACCTCCAAAACCTAGCCGGTGCCAAATGGATTTGTCAGCATATGGGCGTGGATGAAGATGATTTTTATGAAGCTATAGCCAGCTTTAAAGGGGCTTCTAAGCGATTGGAATTTTTGTATGAATCCACTAAAGTGAAGGTGTTTAAAGATTATGCGCACAGCCCATCTAAAGTAAAAGCCACAACACAAGCAGTTAAATCTCAGTTTGAAGATAAAAAATTAATTGCTTGCCTTGAACTTCATACCTATAGTAGTCTAAACGCTGAGTTTCTCAAAGAATATAAATCTAGCTTAAACAAAGCTGATGAAGCAGTGGTTTTTTATTCGGCAAAGGCTCTGCAAATTAAAGGCTTAGAGGCTATTTCAGATGAGCAGATTAAAGAGGCCTTTGACTTAAATGGATTACAAGTATTTACCGATGCCTCTCAGTTTCAAGCTTACTTAAAAGCCAAACATTACCATGATGATGTACTCTTGCTAATGAGCAGTGGAAATTACGGGGGATTGAATTTTGATGACTTAAAACGTTGGATTGAATAACCCCATTTTTAAATAGCTACAGCCATTGGATTCACTTACACAAATTGTTTTAGGCGCTTCGGTTGGAGAAGTTGTTTTAGGGAAAAAAATCGGTAATCGCGCCCCATTTTATGGAGCCATTGCTGGAACTATTCCAGATTTAGATGTGCTTACAGGTTACTTTTTAGATCCAGTAACCGCTGTTGAAGTGCACCGAGGTTTTTCACATTCTATAGTTTTTTGTATTTTATTTGCTCCACTGTTTGGTTATTTGCTGTCTTTTTTTGAGTCGAAAGCCAATTGGAAAGAATTGAGTTGGTTGATGTTTTGGGGCTTATTTACCCATCCACTTTTAGATGCTTTTACCACTTGGGGAACTCAATTTTTTTGGCCCTTAGAAATTAATTTAGCTTTTAAGAGTGTTTTTGTAATCGATCCATTATATACCCTCCCATTTTTATTTTGCTTGGTGATGGCCATGCGAAAACCGAAGTCTTCAACGCTTAGAAGAAAATGGAATTACTGGGGAATTGGTCTGAGTTCTACGTATTTACTTATGGGCCTGGTTTTGAAATTTTTCTCTTACCAAGCTTTTGAAAATGCACTAGAGGAACAACACATCAACTATATTGAAATTCAAAATAGGCCCGCTCCGCTAACTACCTTACTTTGGTCTGCCAACGTAAAAACTGAAGATGGATTTTATATAGGTGATTATTCTTTTTTTGACACAGAAAACATCAATTTTAGATTTTTCCCAAAAAATCATCATTTAGCTGAAGCAGTTATCCATGAAAATGATGTGAAACGACTTCAAAAAATTAGTGAAGGTTGGTACACTTTTTCTGTGGATGAGGATGAGAAATTATTCTTTAACGACCTAAGGTTTGGGTTGCTTAGTTTTGATGCTGATGAAAATCGATTTGTGTTTAGCTACCGACTTTATTACAAGGAAGATGAGTTTCAAGTTGAAGAATTTAGAAAAACTCCTGACGATGGTAAAGCTTTGATATTTCAGTTGTGGGAGAGGATTAAAGGAAATTAATTCTGCAAATATACCTCTTGTATTTTTTCTTCGTTTTCAATAAGCTTGATAAGGTAGTAAGACTTAATTTCGCTTTTATTTAACTCATTAAACTCTGTCTGTGAAATATTTTTTTTGTTTAAAAACAAACGTACATTAGACGACTTACTCCACTTTTCTATCTGTTGCTGTGAAATTTCAGTTTGGGGTTGAGGATGAGCTACAAAAGGCAAGTATCCTGGAAGACGCTCTGCTTTTAATTTTTGTCTTAAGCTCATACGCTGGTTTACGCTTTCAACAAAATTCAGTTCAATTTGTCTATAGTAACGTTGAGAATCATCCAATTCATTCCAATTTTTAATTAGTGAATTGTATTGGTTAATTAATTGTTCAGTGAGCTGTCCGTTTGGAGAATAATTTTCAACAATGCTTCTTTGCACGTTTACCAAACGAATAGGTGTTTTTTTAATCTGTTCTTTAATTTGATTAATATAATCTTCGCTAACAATGGCATCAACAACTATCGAAACATTCATAGATAGTGCAGATTCATCATCATAACGTCCTATTTTATCATTAATTATTTTGCTAATTTCTTCAATCTCTACTTCATTATCGTAAATACTTACTACTTTGTCGCTGTTAACGTGTATCCTAATTTCCTCTTGTATAACTATTGTTGAAAATTGATTTTTAAAAGTACTACAATTAGTTTTTGATGGGTTTTCAAAAGCAAATAATGTAAAAAAACTAATAAATAAAATTAATTTCATTTGGGTTTAATTTGGGGTAAAGTTAATGATTTTTTTTTGTTTGAAAATTAGTGAAATATCCTAAGATTTCTTCATGTCTTTTAACCTCTTCTTTTTGTAAAACTTCTATAGCTTTTAAAAAATGCGCTTTGGGTTTGTCTTGAGACATTTTAAATCTTCCAGTATAATCTATAACTTTCAGCTGGAAACCATAAATATAATCCATGGTTTTTTCCATTCGTTCTTCTTTTCCTTTTAAGTTATCTGGAAATTGATGATCCAACAATTCCGTCATTTCAATGATGCTTGTTCTTAGCTCGTCTTTATTCATTTCAACAGCTTCAGTATTTACTTCAACCTTCATATAATTATAGGTAGGAAATTCTGGTGAAGTAAAGTGACCGGGTGAAATGTAATTTTCAGGTCCATGAAAAATCACCTTTACAGCTTTTTGCTTTTGAAGCAATTTTGACATGGGATTATGAACATCAATATGACCCAAAAGCTTGCTGTCTTTCCAAATTAGTGGAATAAAGGAAGTGTGAATTTCATCTTTCTCCACTAAAATAAGTGTTGCCAGTGGAAATAATTTTACAATCTCCTGAATCATTGAAATGTCTTTAACTATGAATTTGTGGAGGGGATACATGATTGATAACAAGTTTTTTAAAAAATTATTTTTTGCTTCTTCACCAATAGCCAAATTACAATGGGTGCTCCAAAAATTGAGGTAATGGCGTTGATAGGTAAGGTGTATTCACTTCCTGGTAGTTGAGCAATAGTATCACAAATGAGCATGATAATGGCGCCACCAAAAACTACACTAGGCATGAGTATAAAATGGTTGTTGGTTTTAATAAGTTGGCGAATTAAATGTGGAACAGCCAAACCAATAAAGGCAATAGGACCCGCAAATGCGGTTACGCTTCCGGCCAAAATACTTGTGGAGAAAATAACTAAAAATCTATTTTTTTTTATATTTACACCTAAGCTCTTGGCATATTTTTCTCCTAAAAGCAATGCATTGAGATTTTTTAAGCAAAAGACGCAAATAGAAATGCCAATAAAAAAACATAGAAATAAAATGCTAACTTCCTGCCAGTTGAGATTGCCTAAGCTTCCAAACGACCAAAATATATACTGTTGCAGGTTGCTTGCTGGACTAAAGTAAGAAAGTACGCTAACTACTGCTCCAGTTAAACTGGCGAACATTAAACCTATTATTAAAAGCGCCATGGTATCTTTAATTTTAATAGCTGTAGATAAAATGGCAAGAAGTACAAGTAAGCTTCCTAAACTTGAAAAAATAACCAATGCCCATTTTGAGAATAGGAGTGTACCAAGCCATCCACCCAGTAAACTTCCACCCAAAATTAATACCGCTACACCCAAACTTGCCCCACTGCTTAAACCCAAAACATAAGGACCAGCCAAAGGATTTCTAAAAAGGGTTTGCATGAGCATTCCAGAAACCCCTAAGGCGCTTCCTACAAGAATAGCAGTTATGGCTTTAGGTAAACGATATTCCCATATGATATAAGACCACGTAGGATTGACTTCTTGTTGCGTAAAGAGGATTTTTAATAATTCAGCTTGAGGAATATTAACAGACCCCAGCCCAATATTTACCCAAGCAACAATAAGTAACAAAAAGAATAGCAAAAATATACTCCAATTGCTTTTCACTTACTTTAGGGCTTTAAAAAAATTTAATTGATACTCTTCTAACAACTCTGGATGTAAGATTTTTACCAAATCCTTAAGCACTAAGTCAGGTCGGTTAGGGCCGAGCTCATAATAAATTACACCACCTGTTTCGCCTGTAATCATTGCCGTTCCATAAACTTTTTTATTTTGAAATGCTTCAAATTTTTGGTAATGAGAATTGCTTTCTAACAATTGTTCTAGACTGGTATATTGTGCTGGACCAATCCAGAAATCAGCTGACTGTCCTTTTTCTAAAACTTTTTCAAAAGCTAAGGCAATGCTCCCACTTCCATGGGTGTAATCGTAAATGTAATTCGCGTTAGCATCGCTTAAAAGTTGACCTTGCCAAGAATCGCCATAGGGCAAATACCAACGATCGTTGTGCATGGCTCCAGAAATAACCTCAGGCTCATATACAGACTCCTGAGCCATTTTTTTAGTAGCTAAGTAAGTGCTTTCAATTTCATTAAAAATTTCAGAGGCTTCGGCTTCTTTTTCAGTTAAGATCCCAAAAACCTTAATCCATTCAGCTTTTCCTAATGGATTACGCTCCAACCAATCACTATTATATAAAACAGGAACTCCCATTTTTTCAAGGGTGTTTAAACTTTTATTGCTTCCTTCCACAGCAAAACCCACAACTAAATCGGTTTTTAAAGAAATCAAAACTTCTGTATTTAAACTTTCGTTCTGCCTCAACTCCTTGATTTTGCCTTCGTTAATTAATTTTCGTGCTCCTTTAGAAGAAATGTAATCTAAATTTGGAAAACCAATCAATTTATTTAATTCATTCAAGCTCTCTAAAGAAGGAATGTGAGTAGTAGAAGTAACAACCATTTTTTCAATTGGTAATTGGATAAAATGTTGATGTTCTAAATTTTCAGGAACTAAACTTGGGTCTTCTCCAACCACATAAATTAAGGATTTTTCAGCCTTGGGCCAAGGCTCTTTCACCTCAATTACTTGAAAACCTTCACCTTCATAAAGAGAAAATGTAGAGGCATATTTAACTTCTTTTTGAGCTAATGTTTTTAAATCAAATTTTTCTTGTTTAGATGATTCACATGCCCCAAAGCATAGTGCTACTAAGAGCGTAAAGCCCAATAAAAACCAGTGTTGTTTTTTGTTTTTTATAATCCTCATTTAATTGTATAATGATAATGAATTGCAAATATACACAGAGCATTGAGTAATTAACTAAAAAAGCAATTTAACCTATAATTTTACTGTAAAATTTTAAGTTATTTAAATCTTCTAAGAAAACTAAAGCTAAAGATTAACCATTAAACCCAACCTATTGTAAAGGTTGAATCATACCATTCTTCAAATAAGTAAATACTATTTTGATTTTTTGGAATTATTAAGGTTTAGCCTTAGATAATTATTATTTTTGCAAAATGAGTAAATTAAAAGAGCGCTGGGGGATAACCTCCAATTTTCAGTTAGTGATTATTTTTATTGTTTTTGGAATAACAGGTTCGTCTTCGGTTTATGTTGGAGCTCCAATCCTAGAATTGCTATCCATTACCAAAGAAAACCTCCCGGATCATTTCTTAGGAATATCCTTGTATTACTTCTTAAGAATTGTAATCATTTTCCCTATTTATCAAATTTTACTGGTAGCTTTCGGTTTTCTTTTTGGGCAATTCAAATTTTTCTGGGATTTTGAAAAAAAGATGCTAAGTAGAATGGGAATTAAATTTGAGGATAAATCTTAATCCTTATAAACACGTTAAATTTCCCTTTACAGCAGTAGATAACGGAAATTTTATTAGCTTTGCAGTCAATAT
>JAIUMH010000018.1 GCA_022565635.1 Flavobacteriaceae bacterium
AAAAAAGAAACCATTTATTGCTATTCTGAAGAAGAGCGAAGAAATGGTTTCTTTTTTATTTCTTACACGAAACAAAAAAGTTTGTAAGATATACAAGTGTCCATCTCTTATTAATTCTGGAAAAAACTGAAGAAAAAAAGTAATTATTAATAGTCTAATATGCATACCGTCAACATCGGCATCGGTAGCTATAACAATATTATTATAACGAAGGTCTTCTAAGGAATCTTCAATATTTAGCGCTGCCTGAAGTAGATTAAACTCTTCATTTTCATAGACTATTTTTTTGCTTAACCCAAAAGAGTTTAAGGGTTTTCCTTTCAAACTGAAAACGGCTTGGGTGTTTACATTTCTTGATTTTGTGATACTTCCGCTGGCCGAATCTCCCTCTGTAATAAACAATGTAGTGTCTAAATAATTTTCTTTTTTTACATCGCCTAAATGAATTCTACAATCTCTTAATTTTTTATTGTGTAAGCTAGCTTTTTTAGCACGCTCTCTTGCCAACTTTCTAATTCCAGATAAATCCTTTCTTTCTCTTTCGGCTTGAAGTATTTTACGTTGCAGTTTTTCTGCTGTTTCAGGATTTTTATGAAAATAATTATCCAAATTTCGTTTCACAAAATCTAAAATATAGGTTCTCACCGTGGGTTTATCTCCCCCCATATCGGTAGAGCCAAGTTTTGTTTTGGTTTGGCTTTCAAAAACCGGTTCCATTACTTTAATAGAAATGGCTGTAGAAACAGACTTCCTTACATCACTTGGATCATAGTTTTTTCCAAAAAACTCTCTAACTGTTTTTACTATAGCTTCTTTAAATGCAGTTAAATGAGTTCCTCCTTGTGTGGTATGTTGCCCATTAACAAAAGAATGATATTCTTCTGAATATTGAGACTTACTATAAGTTAAAGCCACTTCAATATCATCTCCTCTTAAGTGAATGATAGGAAAAAGCCGGTCTTCCTCTTTTATTCCATCACCTAATAAATCTTTTAAGCCTTCTTCCGAATAAAATTTTTCACCATTTAATATAATAGTTAAGCCTGGGTTTAAGTAAACGTAATTTTTAATCATACGTTCAATGTATTCCATACGGAATTTATACTTCTTAAAAATGGCTTCATCGGGAACAAAAGTTACTTTAGTTCCTTTTCTACGCGAGGTTTCTTCTAATTTTTCTTCATTGATTAAGTTCCCCATTTCAAATTCAGCGGCAACTGATTTTCCATCTCGGGTTGATTCTACTCGAAAATAATCAGATAAAGCATTTACCGCTTTGGTACCAACTCCGTTTAACCCTACCGATTTCTTAAAAGCTTTGGTGTCATACTTACCCCCCGTATTCATTTTGGAAACAACGTCAACAACCTTACCTAAAGGAATACCACGTCCATAATCTCGGACTATAACGCGATTGTTTTGGATGGAAATTTCAATGGTTTTCCCTGCTCCCATTACAAACTCATCTATAGAGTTGTCTAAAACTTCTTTAAGTAAGATGTAAATCCCGTCGTCTGCGCTAGAACCATCGCCTAACTTACCAATGTACATACCTGGACGCATACGTATATGCTCTTTCCAGTCTAAGGATTTAATATTATCTTCAGTGTACTTTGTTTGTTCTGCCATATGCGTAAATGATGCCGAAAGATAGTAATTTTTTCTAATTTTTGAGTCAAATACGAATCATTTTATCTTTTCTAAAATTTCAACTAAACGATTTGACTAGCAATAATCTAAAGTTGTTTTGAAAAGATGGAAAATTCACTCTTCAATTTCAGCATTAACTTAAATGTTTTTTTAAACAAGTTCTATAGAAATTTGATGCTGCCATTTGATGGGGTTGTAATATGTGTGTCATTCCCTCTTTTTCAAGTTCTTTAAGCTCATAATTAGTAGAAGCTGTTAAATATAATTGACCATTAAAGTTTCTTCGTCTCATTTCTTTTAAAAATGATTGATTTAAGTAAATATCTGATACGGTATTTATTATTATTCTTGTTTTATCTATAGGAATATTTTCAAACAAGTCTGGATCGTCTATATCTCCATAAAAAGCAATTCTATTTTTTTTTCTGTATTCTTGAATTTTTAAAGGGTCAAAGTCAATTCCTAAATAATTAATTTCAGGGTGCTCATCTAACATTATTGCTAGTTGTGTCCCAAACCTACCAAGACCTATAAGAATTACCTCATAATTTTGAACAGCTTCTGTTTTATGTGATAGCTCTTTGTTTTTGGTAGTTCGTTCAAAAATACTTAGGTATTTGCTTATGTAATTATAAATTTGATGTGAGTATAAAATTAAATAAGTAGACAAAGCTATTGTGATTAACCCAACAAGTGTGATCAATCCAACAACTTCTTCGTTAATGTGACCAACAGCAAGCCCTAAACCAACAAAAATTAATGAAAATTCGCTAATTTGAGCAACTGTTAATCCTGCTAAAAATGAAGTTCTTTTTCTGTAGCCCATCTGCCCCATGATTATCAAAACAATTAACGGGTTGCCTATTAATACAAAGACCGATAAATATAAGGCTGGTTGGATCTGAGATTGTATTGAAGACAACTCTAGATTAGCTCCTAAACCAACAAAGAAAAAAAGCAAAAGGAAGTCTCTTAAACTTACAAGTCGGTTACTTATATTTTCTTTAAATTCTGAAGAAGCCAAGCTTATACCAGCTAGAAAAGCGCCTACCTCTCCGCTAAACCCCATAACTTCAGCAAAGCTGGCTAATGCAACAGCCCAAGCAACCGAAAACAAGACCAAAAGTTCTTGAGACTTTGCCAAATATACGGTGAGTTTAGGAAAAATATACTTCATGGCTAATAAAGTTATGCCCACTAAAAAGACACCTACTGCAAGCGTTTTTAAAAGACTTTGGCTAAGAGATAATTCGCCTCCTTGTTGGATTGTTGACAAAATGATCATCATTACAATTACAACAATATCTTGAACAATTAAAAAACCAATGGCTATTTGCCCATGTAGTGAGTCAATTTCCTTTTTATCTGAAAGTAGCTTTACAATAATAATTGTACTTGAAAAGGTTAATGCAACTGCAATATAAAAACTATGCAAGGAAGAAAAACCTAAAAAATAAGCAATAAAATATCCAAATACTGAAGTAAATAGCACCTGACCCAAACCAGTAAGTAAAGCTATTTTTCCAACTGATTTAATAATTCTTAAATCTAATTTTAATCCTACAATAAACAGCAGAATAGATATGCCTAGTTCGGCTAATAAATGAATACTTACCTTAGATTTTACTATGTCCAACATTGCTGGCCCTAGCAATACACCAAGAAAAATGAACATCACAATTAAAGGTTGTTTGAGCAGTTTACCTACAAGACCTAAAACGGCTGCAAAAATTAAAATAATTGCAAACTCATGAAATGGATTTTCTAGTAACGCATCAAAATCAAACATTAATTTCAAATTTATGGTTCATCTATTTAATTATAGATTACATCTGATTAGGCACTTCAATTCCTAGAAAAGCAAATGCTGATTGAATGCAATTAGCCACTTGTTTAGACAATTGTATTCTCAACTGAATTTGTTGTTCTTCCTCGGCTCCTAAAATACTCAGATTTTGATAAAAAGAATTAAACGCCTTCACTAAATCATAGGTGTAATTAGCAATTAAAGCTGGGCTGTATTGATCGGCCGCTTGCTGAATCACCAAAGGATATTGTTCTAACAACTTGATTAAATCTTTTTCTTTTTCTTGAAATTCATAATTTTCTAAGGGAGTATAATGAACAGGTTTTGCTTTGGCTAAAATAGATTGAATTCTAGCGTAGGTATATTGAATAAAAGGTCCTGTATTCCCTTGAAAATCGACTGATTCTTCTGGGTTAAATAAGATTCGTTTTTTAGGATCAACTTTAAGAATGTAATATTTCAAAGCTCCTAAACCTATAATTCTGTACAAATCTTCTTTATCTTGTTCAGAAAAACCATCTAATTTGCCCAATTCTTCTGAAATTGATTGAGCAGTTGAAGTCATTTCCAACATTAATTCATCAGCATCAACTACGGTTCCTTCTCTACTTTTCATTTTTCCTGAGGGTAAATCTACCATTCCGTAACTTAAATGAAAGAGATGTTCTGCCCACGAATAACCTAACTTTTTCAGGATTAAAAACAAAACTTTAAAATGGTAATCTTGCTCGTTGCCTACCGTATAAACCATTCCATTAGCCTTAAAATCTTCCATTCGCTGAATGGCTGTACCAATGTCTTGGGTCATATAAACAGAAGTACCGTCAGAGCGAAGCACCAATTTTTCATCCAGGCCTTCATCGGTTAAGTCAATCCATACACTTCCGTCTTCTTTAGTAAAGAAAACTCCACTTTCTAATCCGTTTTTAACAATATCTTTCCCTAATAAATAGGTTTCACTTTCGTAATAATTCTTATCAAAATCAACGCCCATGTTGGCATAAGTAACCTCAAAACCATCATACACCCATTGATTCATGGTTTCCCAAAGTTTAACGACTTCAGTATCCCCTTTTTCCCATTTTTTAAGCATTTCTTGCGCTTTTTTTAAAATGGGGGCTTGTTTTTTGGCTTCTTCTTCAGCTTGGCCCTTCGCCACTAAATCTGCAATTTGCTCCTTATATACTTGATCAAATTTCACATAATAATCCCCCACTAGCTTATCTCCTTTTTTTCCAGAAGAGGCTGGTGTTTCACCTTTACCAAATTTCTGCCAGGCCAACATAGATTTACAGATATGAATACCACGATCATTAATGATTTGTGTTTTTACAACGTTTTTTCCACTAGCTTTTAAAATTTCAGCAACAGAATAACCCAACAAATTATTTCTTACATGTCCTAAATGAAGAGGCTTGTTGGTATTGGGTGAAGAATATTCAACTAAAACAGTATCCTTTTCGGCTGAAGAAAAACCAAATTTTTCAGCTTGTTGAATGCTGTTAAAACTAGTAAGAAAATAACGGTCTTCTAAAACAATGTTTAAAAATCCTTTCACTACGTTATAAGCTTTGACTAGCTCATGGTGCTCAACCAAAAAATCTCCAATATCATTTCCTAATTGAACAGGATTAGTTTTAATATGACGAAGAAGTGGAAAAACCACTAAGGTAACATCGCCTTCAAATTCTTTTCTTGTAGATTGAAATTCAAAATCTTTGATTTCAACTTGAAATTTTTGATTTAGAAAAATACTTATTTTTTGACTTAAATTATTCTGTAATTGCATAATTAGGTTTTGAAAGTGCAAAGATAATCCAAAATTTAGAAGCAGTTAAGTCATTCTATTGAAGAATTGATTACTTTTAAACAAAAAAATGCTTTTAAACGTATCTTACAATCGCCCAAAAATTAAAGAAAAGATTGACCGAGAAGTTGGGAATGCTTTTAGCTTGATGGAAAGAATCAAATTAAAAGGTATTGGATCTGGTAAACTCTTCATTGATTCTACTAGTGTTCAAATTCACAATCTCATGATTTTAGATAATAACATGAATGTTTGTGGTATTGAAATGAGGCCCAACGGAATTATCCTAACATTTAGGTCCTTATTAGAAACCTATGCTTTAGTTATCCCCTTTTGGAAACTCAAAGTGTACAAAGGACAAGCTGATGTGTATTCGGTATATTGTGATAGTTATTTTGTCAAAATTAAAGCCAAAGACAAATCAAATCACAAGTTTTTTCAGAAGCTTCTCAATTACAAATTAGAGAATTATGATTCAAAACTAGCAGAGCCTCAACGTAAAACAGACCCTCAATAATCATACTTTAGATTAAATACCTATATGAAAATACTACTTACAGGAGCCAACGGATACATTGGACTTCGACTTTTACACACATTAATGAACCAAGGGCATGAAATTGTTTGTGCGGTTAGAAGTGTTTCTCGGCTTTCTGTAGATGAAGAAACCAAGTCCAAGCTTCAGATTGTAAAAATTGATTTTCTAGACCAAGTTAAAGATTCGCCTGTTCCTCATGATATTGATGCAGCGTTTTATCTCATTCATTCCATGAGTGGAAGTACCACAGATTTTGATGAATTAGAAGAAAAATCTGCCAGAAATTTCAATCGACATTTAGCTCATACACAGGTTAAACAGGTCATTTATTTAAGTGGTATTGTAAACGATGAAAACCTCTCAAAACACTTAAGTTCAAGAAAAAAGGTGGAAGATGTTTTAGGCGAAGGAAACTTTCATCTTACCGTATTAAGAGCCGGTATTATTGTTGGGTCAGGAAGTGCCTCTTTTGAAATACTTCGGGATTTATGCGAGAAATTACCCATTATGATCACTCCAAAATGGGTAAACACCAAAACACAGCCAATTGCTATTCGTGATGTTTTAGAATTTTTAACTGGTGTAATTGGCAAGACTGAAACTTTTGATCGTTCCTTTGATATTGGAGGCCCTGATGTGCTTACGTATAAAGAGATGATGAAGATTTATGCCGAAGTGAGAGTTTTAAACTTAAGTATTTTTCAAGTTCCTGTAATGACCCCTAAGCTCTCCTCCTATTGGTTGTATTTTGTTACTGCTACCTCCTATAAACTTGCTAAAAATCTAGTAGATAGCATGCGGGTTGAAGTAATTGCTAAAAACCATGAATTGCAAGATTTACTCAAATTACAGCCCATATCTTATAGGAAAGCATTGGAATTAGCATTTATTAAAATAGAACAAAACCAAGTGGTTTCAAGCTGGAAAGATTCTAAAGTAAGCGGTAGGTTTTCTGCAAGCGATTTAAACAAATATGTACGTGTTCCAAAATATGGTTGTCTTACTGACCACCAACAAATGAAAACTGAAATACCTGATGTTGCTTTAGAAAGAATTTGGGCAATTGGTGGAAATAACGGATGGTATTATGCTAATTTTTTATGGCGAATAAGAGGCTACTTAGATAAACTACTTGGTGGTGTAGGCCTTAGAAGAGGCAGAACCAACACAGACAACATCAACCCAGGAGACGCTTTGGATTTTTGGAGAGTTTTGTATGCCGATAAAAAAGAAAAAAGACTTTTATTATTTGCTGAAATGAAAGTACCCGGAGAAGCTTGGTTAGAATTTTACATCGACCAAGAACATGTAGTTCATCAGAATGCCACCTTTAGACCTAGAGGTTTACGAGGTAGATTATATTGGTATGCTATGTTGCCATTTCACTATTTTATCTTTCATGGTATGCTTAGTAAAATAGCACGTTAATGCTCTACTTTATACAAACAAAAAACTCCTTAGTACTAAGGAGTTTTTTGTTTTTTAGAATTGATTTATTCATCATAAATATTTTGGTACTTATCTGTAGTTTCAAAAAACTTTCCGTTGACATACCTAAAGTGCTTGTCTAATACTTTTAACTGATTCATGTCATCAGCACTTAATTCAACTTCTATACTTGCTAAATTTTGTTTAATTCGTTCCGGATTGGTAGACTTAGGTATTACAGAAACACCACGTTCAACAGACCATTTAATTAAAACTTGGGCCGGTGTGCATTGATGTGATTTAGCAATCTTAACTACGGTTTCATTTTCAAGTAATGAAGGCTCGTTGTCGGCTTTCATTTGCGGAGACCGATCACCACTTCCTAGTGGAGAATAAGCTGTAAGATGCACTTTATGTGTTTGGCAAAATTGTAATAAATCATCTTGATGCAAATAAGGATGTAATTCTACTTGATTCACTTCTGGAAATACTTCCGTTTGATCGATTAGGTCTTCAAGCTTTTTGATAGAAAAATTTGAAACACCAATATGTTTTACCAAACCTTGTTTTTTAGCCTCTATCATCGCATTCCAAGTTTCAATAATGGGTACTTCTTCTAAACTTAGGTAATCGTCTTCATTTTCAGGAAACCCCTCTAACCCTGGCCTAAATGCAACTGGCCAATGAATCAAATACAAATCCAAATAATCCAACTGCAAATCTTTCAAAGTTTGTTTTAAAGCGGGAATAACATCTTCTTTTTTATGGGCATTGTTCCAAAGCTTAGAGGTTATCCAGAGGTCTTCTCTTTTCACCTGATTGTTTTTTAAACCCGCTTTAATTCCTTCTCCAACTTCTTTTTCATTTTGATAAACGGCTGCACAATCAATATGTCTGTAACCAACTTTAATGGCCTCCTCTACTGCATTCTTTACCTTACCAGGTGAAGATTTCCACGTTCCAAGACCAATTACTGGCATTTTACTTCCTGTATTAAATTTTAAATATTTCATTACAAGTTTTTTTTAAGGTTAAACTAATTTATCTTTTATCAATTTAAATAAAAGATTTTAATAGGCTTTTTCAAATCATGCTATGCATTCAAATAGCTGGAATAACTATGTATTATGAAATGTTATCACACAGCATTAAATGGTGATTTTGTTCAATTCAAAAGAATTAACAATTGCTAAAAATTGAATTATGACTTAGGTAAAATTTTAACCACACCTAAACCTTCTATTCCTGCATATATAAAACCATCCTTGCCTTGTTTTACACTTCTCAATCTACCACTATTTTTTAAAATCCTTTTTCGCTCAATCACTTGATTGCCATCTAACTCACATACTTCTAAATAATTAAATTTTAAAGAACCTACCAAAAGATGCCCTTTTAGTTCAGGATATTTATCTGAGGTTACAAAGGTCATTCCTGAAGGAGCAATTGAGGGTGTCCAATGCATCAGCGGTTGTTCCATTCCTTCTTTTTCAGTTTTTTCGGTCAATACGCTACCGTCATAATTAATACCATAACTAATTACTGGCCAACCGTAATTCTTACCCGGTTCAATAATATTGATTTCATCACCACCTTTAGGACCATGCTCATGCGTCCAAATTTTTCTGGTTGTAGGATGAATTTCCATCCCTTGTGGATTTCTATGACCATACGAATAAATTGCCTCTTTAGCTCCATCTTCACCAACAAAAGGGTTATTAGAAGGAATTGAACCATCATCGTGCAAACGATAAATTTTACCCCCATCTCTAGTTATATCTTGAGGATTTTCATCTCTATTACCACGATCACCTACCGAAAAGTAAAGGTAGTTTTCATCATCAAATTCTAATCTGCTTCCAAAGTGATAAGGTTTATCGGTTAAGGGTTTTGCAGTGTAAATTTCCTTTAAATTAGTTAGATTATTCCCTTGTAATTTAGCCCTAACTATTTTAGTATTGGCCAGTTTTCCACTTCCTTCATTAGTAGCAAAACTAAAATACACCCAAGAATTTTTTTCAAAATCAGGATGAAGTTTTACATCCAATAAACCTCCTTGCCCTTTCATAATCACCTCTGGAACATTGTTTACAGGAGTTAAATCACCTTCTTTATACAAGTGAACAGTGCCCTCTTTTTCAGTAACAATCATGCTTCCATCCTTAAAAAAATCCATTCCCCAAGGAATTTCAAGCTCCGGAATAAGTACTTCATACTCATAATCTTTGTCTACATCTTTCACATTATTTTCTTGTGCACAAGAAAAGTTTGCGGTAATGATGATTAAAAACAACAATGTAAAATTCTTCATCTTCATTTTATTTATGTTTTGCGCTTAAATTTTTTATTCATCAACAATTTAAGCTATATCTATGGCGAATTTAATTGATACTTAACGTAAGATAAAATTTTAACTATTAAATTAAACTCAAAATCTTGAATGATTAATTCTTGCTAAAAGCTAAATTTATGCTGACTTTTTGTCGGTTATATTGTAAAAAAATAGACTTTTTGTCACTTTGAAAGTAAGGCACAAGTTTTGAAAATATACGCTTGAACATTAAATAAAAGAACTATGAATACGATATTAGCAAAAAACAATTGGTTATCAGAGTTAGATGATTTATTTCTTAGAGAGAATGTTGGTTCAGCGTATCATTTACCAGCTACAAATATCTTAGAATCAGAAAAAGCTTATACTTTGAACTTAGTTGCTCCAGGTTTTGAAAAATCTGATTTTAAAATTGAAATGGAGAAAGATTTAATTAGTATTTCTACAAATGTGAAATCTGAATCGAATGATACGAATGAAAAATTTACGCGTAAAGAGTTTCGTCTAAAAAACTTCAAAAGAAGTTTTAAATTACCTAAAAACACTGAAGTTGAAGAAGTAAGTGCTAACTATGAAAATGGTATTTTAAAAATTAAAATACCAAAGAAAAACCAAGAATTAATTGAATCTAAAAGATTAATTGAAATTGCTTAATTCTGTTAAAATGCAAAAACCCAAATTAAATAATTTGGGCTTTTTTATTCGTTAACAATTAAAAGTTCTTTTTTTAATTGTTTCCTAAAATAAGAGGCATACCATCTTCACCAGAACCAATCACAACAACTTTAGCGTTGTTAGATTTAGATAATTCAACCGTTGCTTGAATACCTTTTTCTTTTAAGATTTTATCTGTTAAGGATTTGCTCAAAATATCATTTGCACGAGCTTTACCTTCTGCATCAATACGCTGTCTTTCTGCTTCTTGTACAGCCTTAGTTAAGCGGAATTCATACTGCAAAGCTTCTTGCTCTTGCTCTAACTTTCTTTCAATGGCTTGTTTGATGGTTGGAGGAAGAGAAATATCCCTCACTAAAACTCGTGTAATTGCAACGTACTGTCCGTCTAGAAGCTTCTCAGCTTCCTCAAAAATTTCAGTTTGTACTGCATCTCTTTTACTTGCATATAGTTGCTCTGGTGTATATCTACCAACAACCGTACGCGTTGCTGAACGAATAGCAGGTTGAAGTACACGTTGAATATACTTTTCGCCACGTTCTTGGTGTAGCTTACCAATATTTCCAGCTTCTGGTCTAAACCAAATAGAAGCGTCTAATCGAATATCAAGACCATTAGAAGAGAGCACCTTCATACTTTCTTCTAAGGATTGTTGTCTTACTTCATAAACAAAAACATCATTCCAAGGAGCTACAATATGAAAACCTTCTCCCATAGCAGGCTTATCGGTTACAACACCTCCTCCAAAACGCTTGAATAAAACCCCCGCTTGTCCAGAGGAAATATTCACTGCTGACTTCGAAATAATAATAATAACTACAACCGCCAGTATGATGGCTGGCAAGGCAATTTTAGGTAATCTTTCCATTTTCTATAATTTAAATTAATCCGTTATATTTTCTAAAAAACCATTCTAACGACAAAGATACTATTAAAAAAATGAATAAAATCTTCCAATCTATGAAAGGTTTTAATTTTATCTTTTCTTTTTGAATTGGTTGATATACTTGTGTTTCAAGTAAATTTGCTTTCAAAGTTTCAAAATCTTGCAATTGAAAAAACTGATTATCGTTAGACAAAGATTTTAAAAGTGACAAATCAGCATTAACAAATTGCATTTCAGGTGAATATGCAATTATTTTGAGTTGTCCTTTTTGATTTACTTTTTGTTCTGGTGAAAAAATTTAATATGTATAATCGCCAGCATCAAGCGCATCTAAATTAAATTCAAAATTCTGATTTGTGAATAACATTGGAAATTCCCTAGTTGAATTCTCTTCATCTATAAATTTAATAAACAAACTAGAGTTTTTATCTAATTGATAGTTTTGGTCAAATAAGGTAGCTTTTATTTTTGCGCTTTGTTGGGTTTTGTAAAACGACTTAGCATCAACAATTAAGCGTGATTTTTTTTGATTTAAAGAAAGGTACCCAATCCAATTATTAATGAAGCTATCAAAGGTTTCAAAACTATTGTTTTCTTGTAAATAGGATGTTGCGCGCCAGCGCCATAATTGCTCTCCTAACAAATAAGAACGTCTTACCCCATCTTGCGTTACAAAAAACAACATGGGTTCTTTGGTTTCTATACTCTGTATCTTTTGATAGAAAAGAACAGAAGCCGGGTTTAAGAGTTCTACACTTCCAAAAACATCCTCTAACGGAGGAAAGGCATCGCTATATATATCTTCTTGTTGATAGGTTGAAAAATCCTCATTAAATGAAGGATAATATTCTTCCGTTGAACTACTTATTTGCTTAATAAAATCATTTTGAATACGATTTAAAAACGAATAATCGGTTTGTTTTCCAGTAATGACTATATGGGGAATTTCAGATTGATTCATCTGATTAAAAACCGATGAAAAGCTACTTGTTGGCTGATAGAATATCAACAGATTAACTCCTTCTAAATTTCCTGCATAATTTTGAATTGGTAAAATTTCAACTTCTCGTTGCTGATTAGATTCTATCGATTTTTTTAATACAGCTAAGTCCGGATGCAAAAAACTGGTTAAAATTAAAATCTTGGTAGATTCGTCAACAACTTCAATAGCTAACTCTTGAAGATTGTTTTCCGTCTGTTTTTCATCTGTGTTTGGTAATAACTCAATTTGAAAGGTCTTTACTCCTACTTCATCTGCTAAAACCTCAAATTGAATTCGTTTGGTAGGTTGATTGGAAGTGAAATTTACTTCTTTTTGATCAATCAGTCTTCCGTTTTCTTTTAATTCAATGCGTGTTTTAAAATCTTGTTTACCTTTATAGCTAACAAATGTTTCAATAGGAAATTTATTATTTAAGAAAGCGTAAGAATTGACATTTACTTGATCTATTTTAGAATCAAAATACTGAATTGTATCCCCCAAAACAACAGGGTAAACATCAAATTTAGTAGAGTTGCGTTCAAAAGCTACATCACTTCCAAATGTAGGATTTCCGTCAGAAAGTAAAATCAAGGGGATTTCTTCATCACTAACCAACTCCTTACTTTCAGTAAAAACACTAGCTAAGTTGGTTTCTTGATCTTGAAAATCTAGCTCTTTAAGTGTTGTGAAATGTTTTCCAAACTGAAAGGGAATAATTTTAAATTTTTCGTTTAATTCCTTGTCCTTAAGAAATAAATCAACCCATTTTTTTACTTTAGTGGTGTCCGCTAGAGCGCTAATAGAATTCGAGTTATCTACAGCTAATACAAGTTCTTTATTAGTAATTTCTGTGTTTTTTTGTTCAATACTTAAATTTAGGAGTAAGATTCCTAAAATAGAGTAGGTAATTGTTCTTAAAAACAAAAACAAATAAGCTGTTTTCTCTTTGTTGAAAACAGCTTTATAGTATTGAAAAAAAGACAAACCAAATGATGCTATAATGATGAACGCAATAAACAACAAATTTTGGTTGGCCATAAGTTAGTTTTATTAAGTAAGCATTCCTCCGTCAACATTAAGCGTTTGACCAGTAACATAGTTACTTAAATCAGAAGCTAAAAACAAACATGCGTTTGCCACGTCTTCTGGAGATCCACCTCGCTTTAAAGGAATAGCTTGTCTCCAACCGTCAACTGTTTTCTCATCTAATTTGGCAGTCATTTCTGTTTCTATAAATCCAGGAGCAACTACATTACACCTAATGTTTCTTGAACCTAATTCAAGTGCAGTTGATTTGCTAAAACCAATCACACCAGCTTTAGATGCGGCATAATTAGCCTGACCCGCATTTCCTTTCACACCAACAACTGAGCTGATATTAATGATACTCCCTGAACGCTGTTTAAGTAAAGGTCTTAAAACAGCTTTTGTCATGTTAAAAACTGAATTCAGATTCACTTGAATAACTTGATTAAAGTCCTCTTCAGACATACGCATCATCAAGTTATCTTTTGTGATTCCTGCATTATTAATTACAGCATCTATACTCCCAAAATCTTTGATCACTTCAGCTACAAAATCTTGCGCTTGCTGAAAATCTGAAGCATCAGATTTATACGCTTTTGCTTTTACTCCCATTTTGGTTAATTCATCTTCTAAATCTTGCGCTGGCTGAACAGATGAATTGTATGTAAAAGCAACATTGGCACCGTGTTGTGCAAAAACTTGAGCAATCCCTTTACCTATTCCGCGACTTGCTCCAGTTATGATTACATTTTTATTTTCCAACATTTTCATGGATTCCAATTTATTTATAAGTCGTAAAAGTAAATTACGACAAGATTATATCAATTACCATAAAACAAAAACCTCTGGTAGTTGAAGCTACCAAAGGTTTTGTCTGTATATTATTAAATTAGCCTAAAACTTCAGCTACTTTTTTACCAATTTCAGCTGGAGAATCAACAACATGAATTCCACAATCTCTCATAATTGCCTTTTTAGCCTGAGCAGTATCTTCACTACCGCCAACAATAGCACCAGCGTGCCCCATTGTTCTTCCTGCTGGAGCAGTTTCACCAGCAATAAATCCTACAACTGGTTTCTTGCTACCACTGTTTTTGTACCAATTGGCCGCATCTGCTTCAAGTTGTCCTCCAATCTCACCAATCATAACTACACATTCAGTTTCAGGGTCATTCACTAACAATTCTACAGCTTCTTTAGTAGTTGTTCCAATAATTGGATCACCTCCAATACCAATAGCAGTTGTGATGCCTAAACCTTCTTTAACAACCTGGTCTGCGGCTTCGTAAGTAAGTGTTCCCGATTTAGATACAATACCAACTTTTCCTTTTTTAAATACAAAACCTGGCATAATACCTACTTTTGCTTCTTCAGGAGTTATAACACCAGGGCAGTTAGGGCCAATTAATCTACAATCTTTATTTTTGATGTAGTTGGAAGCCTTAATCATATCTTTTACAGGAATTCCTTCAGTAATTGCTATGATTACTTTAATGCCGGCATCAGCAGCCTCCATTATTGCATCTGCTGCAAATGCAGGGGGTACAAATATAATTGAAGTATCCGCACCAGCTTCCTTAACAGCCTCAGCAACAGTATTGAAAACAGGCTTGTCTAAATGCGTAGTTCCTCCTTTTCCTGGAGTAACACCCCCTACTACATTAGTCCCATAATCAATCATTTGACCGGCGTGAAAAGTACCTTCACTACCTGTAAAACCTTGAACTATTATCTTTGAATTTTTGTTCACTAAAACACTCATAATATTGTCTAATTTTTGTTTAACAAATGTAATTTTTTTCCAACGAATCTAAAAGCAAATTGAACAATATTTTTATTCTCTGTGGCTTCTATGACTCATCATCTCTCCTTTAATAATTAAATCATTTTCTATTTCCCAAAAGCAACTAAATTCTGCCAAAGGGAAAACTTCATCAGATTCTACGGTTTTGACATCATAAGAAAAACTAATAGCTACTTGGTTACCTTCTGCTATGCAATTGTGTAAATTAAACTCAAGTATTTCAAAAGATTTTCCCATCTCTGCTACTAGGTTAGAAAACTCAAGTCCGCTTAATACCCGTAAACCTGTTGTTCCATTCCATTCTATTACTGCCTTAGGACACAGGTATTTTTTTAAAATAGCTGGGGTTGAATAAAAATCTGAGGATAAAAAATTGATGATTAATTCTTTGTTTTTATTCATTTTTTAATTTTTTAATCAATTTAGGTAACATGCTTAAACTTGCAATCTCTCTAGCTTTTTGCTTGAACGGACCAGCTGGCGATCCCAAAAAAGTTCCTTTCTCTTCTACCGCTTTACCAACACCAGATTGGGCCAAAAATGTACTGCCTTTAGCAATTCTAATACCGCTTATAACACCTACTTGCCCCCAAAAAGTTACTTCATCCTCTACTACTACACAACCAGCAATTCCTACTTGCGAAGCAATTAAACATCGTTTGCCTATTTGCGTATCATGACCAATCTGAACCTGATTATCTATCTTTGTTCCTTGACCGATAAGTGTTGTTCCAGAAACACCTCGATCTATTGTGGTTAAAGCGCCTATTTCAACATCGTCCTCAATGACTACATTTCCGGTAGAAATTAACTTATCAAAATGATCTCCTCTATTTTTGTAATAAAAAGCATCACCACCTAAAACACTTCCCGAATGAATGATTACTCGATTACCAATTTTAGTACCCGAACCTATACTAACATTAGCATGGATTATGCAATCCTTACCAATTTCAACATTATCTCCTATAAAAACATTGGGCTGAATATGTGTATTTTCTCCTATTTTAGCATTTGGAGAAATGGCTTGTATGGAAGGCTGAAACTTCTTAAAATGCTTGGCTAACTTATTAAAGTCTGAAAAAGGATCTTCTGAAATTAATAAAGCTTTTCCTTGCGGGCATTCAACTTCCTTATTGATTAAAACTATTGTCGCCGCTGAAGCCAGTGCTTTATCATAGTATTTTGGGTGATCAACAAAGACAATATCACCTGGCTCTACCATGTGAATCTCGTTCATACCTTGAACCGGAAAATCTGGTTCTCCAATAAATTTACAGGACAAAATTGAAGCAATTTCAGAAAGTGAATAAGTTTTAGAAAACTTCATTTAGAATTATTCTTTAATGCGTTCTTTGTAGGTTCCCTTTTCGGTTTCTACTTTAATTTTATCTCCTTCATTAATAAAAAGAGGTACATTAACAGAAGCTCCTGTTTCAACAGTTGCTGGCTTGGTAGCGTTTGTTGCTGTATTACCTTTTACTCCAGGCTCTGTATGAGTTACTTCTAAAATAACATTGGCTGGCATTTCAACTGAAAGTGGAGCGTTATCTTCTGTATTGATAATTACAGTTACCACTTCTCCTTCTTTCATTAAATCTGGACGATCTAAGGCCGCTTCAATTAATCTTATTTGTGTATAATCTTCAGTATTCATAAAATGATAAAACTCTCCTTCTTGATACAAGAATTGAAATTTATGCGTTTCAACACGCACTTCATCAATTTTATGTCCAGCGGAAAATGTGTTCTCTACCACTTTTCCTGAGGTTACGCTTTTTAATTTGGTTCTAACAAATGCAGGCCCTTTTCCTGGCTTTACATGTAAGAACTCTATTACTTTATAGATATCATGATTGTATTTGATACAAAGTCCGTTTCTAATATCACTTGTAGTTGCCATAATTATTTTTTAATTTGTGAAATATCCTTTCATTATACCTCGTTGCGAATTTTTTATAAACTGAAGAATTTCATCTCGTTCTGGGGTTGCTTCCATTTCTGCTTCAATTATAGAAACAGCTTGAGAGTTGTTGTAATTCCGTTGATATAAAATTCGATATATATTTTGTATCTCTCTAATTTTTTCAGTTTCAAAGCCTCTACGTCTCAAACCAACCGAATTTATCCCAACATAAGATAAAGGCTCTCTAGCGGCCTTAACAAATGGAGGTACATCTTTACGCACTAAAGAACCGCCGGTAATAAAGGCATGCTTACCAATGCTACAAAATTGTTGTACAGCAGACATTCCTGCTAAAACAGCAAAATCACCAACTGTGGTGTGTCCAGCTAAAGTAGAATTGTTAGAAAACACACAATTATCTCCTACAATACAATCATGAGCAATGTGGCAATACGCCATGATCCAACAGTTTTTACCCACACGTGTGGTACCACGATCTACAGTACCCCTGTTTATAGTTACACATTCTCTAATGGTAGTTCCGTCTCCAATTTCTGTTGTGGTTTCTTCATCATCAAATTTCTTATCTTGTGGTATAGCAGAAATTACAGCCCCAGGAAATATACTTACGTTTTTCCCTATTCTTGCTCCTTCCATTATAGTTACGTTAGAGCCTATCCAACTGCCCTCTCCTATAACCACGTTATTATGTATGGTTGTAAACGGTTCTATAACAACATTTTTGGCAATTTTTGCTCCTGGGTGAACGTATGCTAGTGGTTGATTCATCTAATCTTCTTTTTTCTGTTTAACAATTTGCGCCATCAATTCGGCTTCACAAGCAAGTTTACCATTGGTATAAGCATAAGCTTGCATATGACAAATACCTCTTCTAATTGGACTAATTAATTCTAATTTAAAAATTAAAGTATCTCCAGGAACAACTTGTTGTTTAAACTTCACATTATCAATTTTCATGAAAAATGTCAAATAGTTTTCTGGGTCTGGAACTGTACTTAAAGCTAAAATCCCACCCGTCTGCGCCATTGCTTCAATTTGTAAAACACCTGGCATTACTGGTTTTCCAGGAAAATGCCCCACAAAAAAAGGCTCATTCATGGTAACATTTTTAACACCAACTACATAGGTATCTGTAAGCTCGTATATTTTATCAACTAACAAAAATGGTGACCTATGTGGCAACATTTCCATAATCTGGTTAACGTCTTTTAAAGGAGCAGCATTTAAGTCGATTTTTGGTACCTTATTACGCTTTTCCATCTTTATTATTTTGGAAAGTTTTTTAGCAAATAAGGTATTGATGGTATGTCCGGGCTTATTCGCTATAACTTTACCTCTAATTCGCGTACCTACCAAAGCCAAATCACCTATCACATCTAGCAACTTATGTCTTGCGGCTTCATTTGGGTGATGAAGCTCTAAATTGTCTAATATTCCGTTTGACTTTACAGCTATATCGTCTTTACCAAAAGCAACTTTTAGCTTTTCCATAATTTCAGGAGAAAGCTCTTTATCTACATAAACAATAGCGTTATTCAAGTCACCTCCTTTAATTAACCCATGTTCTAATAAAGCTTCTAATTCATGCAAAAAACTAAAGGTTCTTGAGCAAGCAATTTGATCTTTAAACTGATTTATACTAGTAATCGATGCATTTTGAGTACCCAAAACCTTAGTACCAAAATCCACCATTGTAGTCACTTGGTATTCATCTGAAGGCATAACTAAAATCTCAGAGCCTGTTTCTTCATCTGTATAAGAAATCACATCATTTACAACAAACTCGTATCGATCTGCATTAAGCTCTTTTTTACCAGCCTTCTCTAAAGCCTCAACAAAGTCTTTAGATGAACCATCCATAATAGGTGGTTCTGAAGCATTTAGCTCAATAATCACATTATCTAAATCCAAGCCAACACAAGCGGCTAAAACATGTTCGGAAGTATTTATACTTACTCCGTTTTTCTCTAAACTTGTTCCTCTTTGTGTAGAAGTAACTAAGTTGGCATCTGCGGGTATCTGAGGATTTCCTTCTAAATCGGTTCGTACAAAAACAAAACCTTGGTTAGCTTCAGCCGGTTTAAAGGTTAATTGAACTTGCTTACCTGTGTGAAGCCCTACACCTTGAAGCGAAACTTCTTGGTTTATGGTAGTCTGTTTAGCTATTTCCTTACTCATCTTTGTTTAATTGTTTTTCAATTTTATTGATGTTTCTTACAATTTCAGGCAAATTTTTAAAATGCACATAAGATTTATTAAAATCTCCGTAATTGATGGCCGGAGTTCCTTGAAGTACTTCACCGTCTTTTACATTCCTACCAATCCCCGTTTGTGCTTGAATACGCACATTATCTCCAATTTGAACATGACCTACAATACCAACTTGACCACCTATTAAACAATGTTTGCCTATTTTAGTTGATCCAGCTATTCCTGTTTGTGCAGCAATGGCAGTATGTTCTCCTATTTCAACATTGTGAGCAATTTGAATTTGATTATCTAATTTGACTCCATCTTTAATTATGGTTGAACCTAAAGTTGCACGATCTATAGTTGTTCCAGCTCCTACATCCACATGATCTCCAATAATTACATTGCCTATTTGAGGTACTTTTTTATAAACCCCTTGATCATCTGGTGAAAAGCCAAAACCATCGGCTCCTATGATACATCCACCATGAATAACGGAATGCTTCCCTATAATGGTTTCTGAATATATTTTACTCCCTGCAAATACAATTGAATGGTCATCAATTTCTACGTTATCTCCAATATAAACATGCGGATAGATTTTAACGTGGTTGCCTAGCTTTACATTTTTGCCAATATAGGCAAATGCGCCAATGTAAACATCCTCTCCGTAAGAAGCAGAAGAATCAATAAAATTTGGCTCTTCTATTCCTGATTTGCTGAGTTTTACTTGATTATAATATTCTAATAATTTTGAGAAAGCTTCGTAAGGTTGGGCTACTTTAATTAAAGTGGTTTTAATTTCTTCTTGTGCTTCAAAATCATCTCCTACAATACATATACTTGCATTCGTAGAATAAATGTAGGAAGTGTACTTAGGATTGGCTAAAAAAGTAAGTGATCCTTTAGTTCCTTCTTCTATTTTAGAAAGACGATCTACTTCCACATTTCCATCACCAACAACTTGGCCTTCTAAAATCTCTGCTATTTGGTTTGCTTTAAATTTCATTTTGACAAAAATAGAAAAAAAACTTAATTATAAAATTTTGGGTAAGATATATAATATTTTATTACTGGCTGTGACAATGCCTTTAAATTAAATTGATCTGATGCTTTTGCCACGTCTTTGGTTTTTCCGTTTTTATACAAAATCTTAATCTGCTCTTCTTTAGCGCGATAAGCTGTATTTGAGGTTGTTCCTGTAAAAACAAAATAACTGGCTTCTTCTTTGCTAAGCTTATAATTTTGCATCACAAGTTCTAGCTTTTCTTCTAGCTTGGCGGAAGCTATAGGTTTATTTTTTAGCTTTATTTTAAGTAAATTACGATTAATAAGCATGCTACATAACTTCTGGAGCACAAAATCTTGATGTGTTGTCCATTTTTTTATGGCTGAAAGCACATCATAATCATCCAATTTTGAAAACGTTTCTAAAACCTTTAAATCAAGTTCATTTTCTTTTATTGTATTCTTTAAGAAAAAATCTAGGTGCAATGAACTTTCAATTTGATTGGTATGCTGTGCTAAAAATTTGGCTCTCTTAAAAATTCGAATTAATAATTGCTCAGCCACCAAGCCTGTTTTATGAAGATAAACTTGCCAATACATAAGTCTTCTAGCTACTAAAAATTTTTCGACTGAATAAATTCCTTTTTCTTCTATAACCAACTCGTTGTTAGCCACATTCATCATAGTGATGATTCGTTCAGAATTAATATTTCCTTCTGCCACACCAGTAAAAAAACTATCGCGTTTTAAATAATCCAATCGGTCTATATCTAATTGACTGGCTAAAAGTTGTTGCAAAAACTTTTTGGGGTGTTGTTTGGTGAAAATTTGTATAGCCAAATCTAACTTTCCTTCAAAAATAGTATTTAGCGCTCCCATAAACTTTAATGAAATTGATTCATGACTCACTCCTTCAATGATGCTGTTTTCCATAGCATGAGAAAAAGGACCGTGACCAATATCATGCAACAAAATTGCTATCAGTAAAGCTTCCTCTTCTTCTTCAGAAATAGTAGTCCCTTTAAAGCGAAGAATACCCACTGCTTTTCGCATTAAATGCACACATCCTAAAGCATGATGAAAACGGGTATGATGAGCCCCAGGGTAAACTAAATAAGACATCCCCATTTGTGAAATTCTTCGCAAACGCTGAAAATAAGGATGTTCTATTAAATCAAAAATTAATTCAGATGGAATGGTAATAAAACCATAAACTGGGTCGTTAATTATCTTAAGTTTGTTTCTTTTGTTCAAAAGACATGAATTTTATAGCAAATATAAACAATTATGAGTAAGATAAGCGTACTTTGGGTAGATGATGAAATTGATTTACTAAAACCACACATTCTTTTTCTTGAAAAAAAAGAGTATCAAGTAACCACCTGCCAAAGTGGTACAGAAGCTCTAGAAGAGGTTAAAAACACAAATTTCGATATTATTTTCTTGGATGAAAACATGCCTGGATTAACCGGCTTAGAAACGCTTTCTGAACTTAAATCTATCAACAGCCAAACGCCCGTTGTAATGGTTACCAAAAGTGAAGAAGAAAACATTATGGAAGAAGCTATTGGTGCCAAAATTGCCGATTACCTGATTAAACCAGTTAATCCTCATCAAATTTTACTTTCCATAAAGAAAAACCTTGATCACAACCGATTAATTAGTCAAAAAACATCATCTAATTACCAGTTAGAATTTAGGAAAATAGCCATGGATATGTCTATGATTAATTCGTATCAAGGTTGGGTAGATATATACAAAAAATTAGTTTACTGGGAGCTAGAATTAGATGAAGTGAATGATGACAGCATGTTAGAAATACTTCAATCTCAAAAAACTGAAGCCAATAGTGAATTTTTTAAATTTATTGAAAAAAATTATGCTTCGTGGTTTACTTCTAACAATGAAGCTCCTATCCTATCTCACACCCTTTTAAAAAAGAAAGTTTTTCCATTGGTCAATAAAGAAAGACCTACACTATTAGTGGTGGTTGACAATTTGCGTTATGACCAATTTAAAGTATTTGAAGAACAAATCAACAAGTATTATAAAAAAACTGAAGAAGAGAGTTTTTTTAGTATTTTACCTACCGCAACACAATATGCAAGAAACGCCATGTTTTCTGGATTAATGCCCGCAGATATGGAAAAAATTTATCCTGAATATTGGAAAAACGATACGGATGAAGGGGGTAAGAATAACTTTGAAAAAGAATTTTTAGATACTCAAATTAAACGCCTGGGGAAAGATATCGATTTTGACTACATTAAAATTACCAATTTTCATAATGGTAAAAAATTAGTTGAAAATTTTAGACAACAAAAAAACAAAGATTTAACCGTTTTGGTATATAATTTTGTAGATATGCTTTCGCATGCTAAAACAGAAATGGAAGTAATTAAAGAACTAGCCGCAGATGATAAATCTTATCGTTCTATCACAGAAAGCTGGTTTAAAAACTCGCCTTTATTAGAGGTCATTCAACAAGCCAAACACATGGGCTTTCAATTAATGATTACCACAGACCATGGAACCATTAATGTTAAAAATCCTTCTAAAGTGATTGGCGACAAAAACACAAGCTTAAATTTACGTTACAAAACTGGTAAAAGTTTAACCTATCAAAATAAAGATGTTTTTGCTGTAAAAAACCCTAAAGACATTCATTTGCCAAGTATAAACATGAGTAGTTCATTTATATTTGCTCGAGGGGATTACTTTTTGGCATATCCAAATAATTTTAATTACTACGTTAATTACTACAGAAACACTTTTCAACATGGAGGTGTTTCACTTGAAGAAATGATTATTCCTTTTGGTGTATATTTGCCTAAATAAAAGTTTTTTTATGGAATATGGTTTAAATGAACTCCAGCAAGTAGCGCAACATATACTTTTGAAAGCAAAGCATCAAACGCTTTTGTTTTATGGTGAAATGGGAGTTGGTAAAACTACTCTTATCAAAACTGTGGTTCAACTTTTAGGCTCTGCAGACCGGGTTTCAAGTCCTACTTTTTCACTGGTAAATGAATACCATTACCCAAAGGGAAAAATCTATCACTTTGATTTATACAGAATTAACAATGAAGAAGAAGTAGCCGATATTGGATTTGAAGATTATTTTTATAACCATCAAGACTGGCAATTAATTGAATGGCCAGAAATGATCCCTAATCTTACCCCAACACCACACACCGCTATTCAAATTAAAATGATTAATTCAGGGAAACGAAAAATTGAAATAGAAAATAATACCGATTAATTTGCAAATCCACACTTTTTTGCATTAATTTATAGTTATTTTCAAAACATTAAAATGAGTCAGCCAACAACACCGTTTAGCAAAAAGGAATTACTTCCTCAGGAAGAAATGTTAGAATTAAAACGCGATAAAGGCGAATTATTAATAGGTATTCCTAAAGAGTGTAATTTTCAAGAAAAACGAATTTGTTTGACTCCTGATGCAGTAGCAGGAATAACTGCCAATGGCCATAGAGTTTTAGTTGAAAAAGGAGCCGGATTACATGCCAATTTTAGCGATCAAAATTACAGTGAGGCAGGTGCTGAAATTAGTAGTGATCAAAACAAAGTATTTGGATGCCCTATTGTTTTAAAGGTTACGCCACCTAGTTTATCAGAATTAGAATTAATGCATCCTCATTCTACCTTAATATCTGCACTTCAACTTAAAACCATTGATAAAGAATATTTTAAAAAATTAGCCAACAAACGTATTACTGCTTTAGCCTTTGATTTTATAAAAGATGAATATGGAAGCTATCCTGCTGTTGAAGCGCTAAGTGAAATTGCTGGTAGTGCGTCTATTTTGATTGCTTCAGAGTTACTATCTAATACTTCAGACGGAAACGGATTAATGTTTGGCAACATTAGTGGCGTACCTCCTACTGAAGTCGTGATTTTAGGAGCTGGCACAGTTGGATATTACGCGGCCAAATCTTCTTTAGGTTTAGGTGCTAACGTAAAGGTTTTTGATAGTTCACTTACCAAATTAAGAAAAATTCAAAAAGAATTAGGACAAAATGTTTATACTTCAACCCTCCAACCCAAAAACTTAATCAAATCTCTTAAAAGAGCAGATGTTACCGTAGGTGCTGTTCGGGGCAAGAATAGAGCGCCTATTATTGTAACTCAAGAAATGGTTGAAAAAATGAAACCTGACTCAGTAATTATTGATGTAAGTATTGACATGGGAGGTTGCATTGAAACTTCAGAAATTACTTCTCATGACCATCCTGTAATTAATAAATTTGGAGTGATTCACTACGGAGTACCAAACATCCCTTCAAGGTATGCACGCTCTGCTTCCATCTCAATTAGCAATATCTTTACTCCTTACTTGCTTCATATTGGTGAAGAAGGGGGTATTGAAAATGCCTTACGCTTTGATTTAGGATTGAGAAACGGCCTGTATTCCTACCACGGTGTAATTACCAAAAAAGCTATAGCCGATTGGTTTGGAATTGAATATAGAGATATTAATCTGTTGATTTTCTAAAAAAAACATGTTGGGTGTTGAATGCTGAGTGTTGAGGGTTGAGGGTTGAATGCTGAGGGTTGAGGGCTGAGGGCGAAGGGCGAAGTGGAGAGAGCCGAGTAGATTTTAAATTTTAAATGATCACTCTGAAATTTGAAATGACAAATCTGAAATTATAAATGAATAGCTCTGTGAACTTTGTGACTTTGTGGTGAAAATAGTGTTGAGAAATGAGAGATTACTAATTTTAAATTTTAAATTATGAATTTTAAATGAGAATTGAGAAATTTTAAATTATGAATTTTAAATGATAAATCTGAAATTTGAAATTTGAAATCAATAGCCTTGTGTTCTTTGCGAGAAAAGGAATTGAAAAATATATGAGACCAATTGAACATTAAAAGAATACAGGTTTATAAATTCATTAGCTAATTTTTATGTCATTTTGCTTACCTTCACAATATAAATACAAAGCAAATTATTAGCATTAAAACATTTTGAAATGAAATTATCTGAAAACGAAATACAAGAAAGATTAGATCAACTAAGCGAATGGTCTTACAATGAAAATGCCATTCACACTAGCATTGAATTTGAGAACTTTAAAGAAGCTTTTAGCTTTATGACGCGCGTAGCTTTTGAAGCCGAAGCACAGGAACATCATCCCGAATGGACCAATGTTTACAACCGCGTTGAAATATCGCTTTCTACCCATGATGCTGGTGGTATTACTGAAAAGGACTTTAGATTAGCAAAAACCATTGACCAACTTTTAGAGTCTTAACATGGATAAAAAAATAAAATTTATTTGGGATTTTAGAGGACCGGATGCTCATAAAATAGCAAAACATCATTGTATTCATCTAGAAGAATATGTAGCAAAAGAAAACTTAGAAATTCAAATAGTTGGTGATGAAAAAGTTAATGAATTCCACCACATTGCTTTTGTTGTGGTTCAAGAACAAGGTATGAAAATTCACAGAGATGCTTTAAAACCACACCGAGGTCAAGTTTACAATGACTAAAATAAACTACTTTGAAGTAAAATGAACCAAAAAAAGTGGTTCATCACCTTTAAATTTTTTGGCTGTTTAAAGCTTGTGTCTTCTAACATAAGAGTATGGTTTTTGTAAGAGCTTTTAAACTTATGACTATCGTTTAATCCTTTTATCCATACTGCGATAATAAAAGAGGATTTTAAACAATTAAATTATGATTAAGAAAATCATAATACAAAATATGTATTTTGGTATAAAAGAAAAATTTAATGGCAGTTATAGGTTCACTTATAAAAGGTTTAATTGATTTAAGCGGTAAAATTGAAGAAGATCAAACTGATGCATCGCTTCAACAAGATACTTTATATAATCTTCTTAACAGAGCTAAACATACCGAATTTGGCAAACATTATCAATTTGAAAAAATATTGACGGAGACCAATACAGCAGATGGATTTAAGAATCAATTGCCTTATTTTGATTACGCTAAAATCCATAACGAATGGTGGTATAGAATTCACCAGCACACAGAAGATGTAGTTTGGCCAGGGCTTCCAGACTATTTTGTTCTTACTTCTGGAACTACAGGAAAAAAAAGCAAACAAATTCCTGTAACCAATGCTATGTTAGAAGATTTAAGAAAAACAGCAATACAGCAAATTAAATCGCTTTCAAATTTTAGTTTGCCTGCTGATTTTTTTGAAAAAGAAATTTTAATGTTAGGAAGTTCAACTAAATTAGAACATAGCAAAGAAGATTTCATGGAAGGTGAAATTAGTGGAATTTCTGCAAGCAATATTCCTTTTTGGTTTTCTGGCTACTACAAGCCTGGAGAAGAAATTGCTCAAATTGAGGACTGGGATAAGCGCATTTTAAAAATTGCTGAAAAAGCAAAAGAATGGGACATTGGTGCCATATCTGGTATTCCTACTTGGATTGAGCTGATGATGAAGAAGGTTATTGAACACAATAACTTAAACCATATTCATGAAGTTTGGCCTAATTTTAAAGTTTACACCTCTGGTGGTGTTGCTTTTCAACCTTATGAAAAGAGTTTTAATAAATTACTTGGTCATCCAATTCAAGTAATTGACACTTATTTAGCTTCGGAAGGTTTTATTGCTTACCAACAAAGACCAGAAACAAGCGCCATGAAGCTATCTTTAGATACAGGTATTTATTTTGAATTTATTCCTTTTGAAACCTCCTATATTAAGGAGGATGGTAGTTTAATAGAAGATGCTCCTTCATTAAGTATTGATCAAGTTGAAGAAGACAAAGATTATGTTTTAGTGATTTCAACTAACGCTGGACTTTGGCGTTACATGATTGGAGATACAATTCAATTCACAAATAAGGATAAAGCAGAGATCAAAATTACAGGTAGAACAAAGTTTTTTTTGAATGTAGCTGGATCACAGCTTTCTGTCAATAAAATGAACGAAGCTATACAAGCAGTTGAAAAAAAGTTTGATATTGAAATTCCGGAGTTTTTAGTAGGTGCAGTTAAAGTAAATCAAGACTTTGAACATCATTGGTATATAGGAGGAGGAAAAAATCAACCAACCGAAGAAATAAAAGACTTTTTAGACAATTATCTCAAAGAAGCCAACAAAAACTATAAAGTTGCTAGAAGTAAAGCCCTAAAAAAAATTCAACTAAAAAGTATACCGGTAGAGGCTTTTTATAATTGGGCTGAAAAATCAAAGAAAAAAGGAGGGCAAATGAAGATTGAAAAAGTGATGAAGGAAGAGAAATTATTTAAATTTAAAAAGTTTATTGAAGATTATTAAGATTTTTTAATTGACTAAATACGCTTTGTACTAAATTTGCTCTATAAACACACTTTTTTATGTCAGATTCTAGACATTATTCTTTACATATTTTACGTCAATTAAATCGCCAAATTAACTGGCAGAGTAAAACTACATTGTTTTTAACATCGTTGATACTTTCCTTAGCAGGAGTTTATTTTCTTAGTGATCCAGCTTTTACCTTAACTCAAAATTACGTTTTATTTATATTGTTTTTTTCTGTATGTCTCTGGGTAACTGAAGCCATCCCTCCTTTTGCAGTAGGAATTCTTATTATTGGTTTTTTGGTGTTTAGTTTAGGCTCTGAAGAAGCTGAAAATGTGAAACAATACGTACAAACCTGGTCAGATTCTGTTATTTGGTTGTTTTTAGGCGGGTTTTTCTTAGCTGAAGGGATGAAAAAAACTCAATTAGATTCAAGTTTATTAAAAAAAATTGCCCCTAAATTTGGGCAACAAGCTAAATATATTCTCTTAGGTTTGATGCTCACCACTGCTGTTCTTTCAATGCTTATGAGTAATACTGCTACAACAGCCATGATGATTGCTACAATAACGCCAATTTTACATCAATTTGGTAAAAAGGCTCCTATAACTAAAACGCTATTAATTGGCATACCCACAGCAGCTGCCATTGGAGGAATGGGTACAATAATAGGTTCTGCACCCAATGCAATTGCTGTAGGAGCCCTTGAAACAGCAGGAGTTAAAATAAGCTTTATTACATGGATGCTTATAGGAATTCCAATAGCATTCATTTTAATTTTGATATTTTGGAAAATATTGCTTCAAAAGTTCGATTTAAAAAATCAAAAGTTATCATTAGACTTCTTAAGCAATGAACAACTCGATTTAACCGAGGAAGAAGATCAAAAATCAAAACAAATTAGCAAAACAATCATGAGTATAGTACTTGGAATTACTCTTTTATTTTGGTTAACATCAGAATGGACAGGAATTCCTATTGCTATGGTTTCAGCTATTCCCATTGTTGGCTTAACTATGTTTGGAATTGTAGATGCAGAAGGAGTTAGACAACTTCCATGGGACACGCTTATGCTTGTTGCTGGCGGACTTTCTTTAGGGCTTGCCGTACAGCAGAATGGCATTGCTGATTTTTTTATTGGTATGATTAACACTGAAAATTTAAATATCTATTTATTGTATTTTATTTTTGGAATACTCACGGTAATTTTATCCAATATAATGAGTAACACTGCAACAGCTACTATAATGATTCCTATTTGTATAGCATTAGTACAAGTTAACAACTTAGGAGATGTAGCTACCCTCCCATTAATTATTGCTTTAAGTGCATCCTGCGCTCTTCTTTTACCTGTTTCTACTCCTCCCAATGCCATTGCGTTTAGCACGGGTATGTTGGAACAATCAAGTTTTAGATTAGGAGGAATAAGTCTAGGACTTGCAGGCCCTATTTTATCCATTATTTGGGTATTGATTTTAAGTATGTTTTTATTTTAACACCCAAACGCATTTAGAAGTTAACTAGGTTGAAGTCCTTCAATGTAATCTTTCAAATTTTTCTTTACTTCATCCGTCACCGGTGGATTTTTAATATCAGTATAACTTTTCATGGTTTCAAGAATAATTTCAGCTACTATTAATCGTGATAAATGTTTATTATCAGAAGGAACACAATACCAAGGTGCATGTGGAAAACTAGATTTTTTCATCACCTCATCATAGACTTCTATATACTTGTTCCATAGTTTTCTTTCCTTTATATCTTCAGGAGCAAACTTCCAATTTTTATTGGGTTTTTCCAAACGTCTAAGCAAACGTTGACGTTGCTCTTCTTTAGAAATATTGAGAAAAAACTTAAGTACAATCATTCCATTAAATGCAATATGTTTTTCAAAATTATTAATTTGATTTATACGTTGCTCCCAAAAATCTGGGGTTAAATCATCAATGCTTTGAACTGTAGGAAGATTTTCATTGAGTACAATACTTGGATGCACCTGACTAATTAATACATTTTCATAATGAGAACGATTAAACACACCAAATTTACCGCGACCTGGTAAAGCTTTGTAATGCCTCCATAAAAAATCATGTTGTAGTTCTTTTAATGAAGGCTTTTTGAACGAATGAGCCACTACCCCACGAATATTAAAATCTTTAAAAACTTCTCTAATCAAAGAATCTTTTCCGGAAGAATCCATTCCTTGAAAGCAAACCAAAACACTGTATTTAGCATGAGCATAAAGCGTATTTTGAATTTCACTTAGTTCTCTTCTAACCTTTTTAAGTTTTTTCTTGATTTGTTTATTGCTATAATTAGTGTTTAAATCTGTTGCTTGTTGATTCAACTGAAAATTCTGATCAATCAAAAAATTGTTTTTATTCAATTCCATAAAAATTCATTCATTTCTACCAAAAATAAGATAAAATCATTCATATTGAGCTAAAAACACAAAAAAACCTGTTCAACTGATTGAATACAGATACTACATTAAGAAAATGTATTTTTCAACTGAGAAAAACCGATTCTAATTACACAGATTTTTCCCTAAACTAAGTTTGATTAGTGTTTCAGTTTCTTCAAGTTATTTGAACTAGCAAAAGGAAATTAAATGTCTATTTTGATGCATAAAATATGTGATAATTCAATTCATCAAAAAAAGTGATTATTCTAAAAATTGTATTTTTTTGATTTGCAATAAGTTACTTATTGGTAAGGAAATAATATTAAAAAAAGCACTGTTTCTGTTTGGTAGAACGGTTTAAGGTTGTATATTTGCACCCGCAAAGAAATATGTTCTTAATTTATTGGAGAGGTGGCAGAGTGGTAATGCAGCAGATTGCTAATCTGTAGACGCGAAAGTGTCTCCAGGGTTCGAGTCCCTGTCTCTCCGCAAGATTTTTTAAAAAATCTTGTTTTATAATACATTTTAAAATGTAGTCTGGTTATCGCGTCCCGCCAGTGCGGGAAGGTCGTAAAGGTTACTAATCACATCAGTTCCGAATACTGATAAAAAA
>JAIUMH010000019.1 GCA_022565635.1 Flavobacteriaceae bacterium
AAATGCCATTAAAAAACTAACAGGAAAACCAGAAATAACCCGTTTTAAAGGTTTAGGTGAAATATCTCCAGATGAATTTAAACACTTTATTGGTGATGACATTCGTCTTGACCCTGTTATGTTAGATAAAGAAAAGACCATAGAGGAGTTGCTGACTTTTTACATGGGAAAAAACACCCCAGATAGACAAGATTTTATAATAGATAATTTAAGATTAGAGGTAGATTTAGTAGAAGAGATAGAAGATGAGATTAACAAACTATAATGCAGTAAAAGTTATACCAGGCTTCTATTATTTTGCCGTGGTTCTCTTTTTTTTAATTGTATTTTTAAACTTTCAATTTGATCATACATTATTTGCAGATACCAAATATTACAGAATTACGTTGGCTGGAATTGTTTTAGCTATGGTGTATGTGTATTTTGGAGGAAAGTATTTTGAATATGATAGTGACGGAAATTTGGTTTCCATAAACAACCGTGGTATTTTATTATCAAATTTTTTAAATTACCGAACAAAGCAAATTGATATTAAAAAACAAAAGATAGTAGATTTTGAAGTGTATAATTTTATCATTTACAAGCGCTTAAATATTTACACTAAATCCAAACGTGGTATAGCAAAGTATAAAGCTAATGTTACCTTTGTTTCACCGCATAAAATAAACATCATTTGTGCGTCTTTAAAAAAAATAATTCAAGAAAATAAGCAGTCTTAATTTATGAGTGAAGAAAATACATCTCCAGAAAGTTCGTCAAGTAATGAGGAGCTAATTAAGGTTTCAGGCATGTACCAAGATTGGTTTTTGGACTATGCTTCTTATGTTATTATGGAGCGTGCAGTACCAGCTTTAGAAGATGGTTTTAAACCTGTGCAACGTAGAATTCTCCATTCCATGAAGGATTTAGATGATGGTAGGTACAACAAAGTGGCTAATATTGTTGGTCATACCATGCAATATCACCCACATGGAGATGCAAGTATTGCCGATGCTATTGTGCAATTAGGCCAAAAAGATTTGCTTATTGATACGCAAGGAAACTGGGGAAACACGCTTACTGGTGACCGCGCAGCGGCTTCTAGGTATATTGAAGCTAGGCTATCAAAATTTGCCTTAGATGTAGTATTTAACCCCAAAACTACGCAATGGCAAATGTCTTATGACGGTAGAAAAAAAGAGCCCGTTAACCTTCCTGTAAAATTTCCTATGATTTTAGCACAAGGAGCAGAAGGCATTGCTGTTGGTTTAAGCACCCGTATTTTACCCCATAATTTTAATGAACTTATTGATGCTTCAATTAAGCATTTACAAGGAAAAAAGTTCACTCTTTACCCAGATTTTCCTAGTGCAGGGGTAATGGACGCTTCTGAGTATAATGATGGAATGCGTGGTGGTAAAATTAGATTACGTGCAAAAATTGAAGTGCTTGATAAAAAAACTTTAATCATTAATGAAATTCCTTATGGAACCAATACAGGAAGTATTATTGACTCGATTTTAAAAGCCAACGATAAGGGGAAAATTAAAGTTAAAAAAATTGAAGACAATACCTCTTCTCAAGTAGAAATATTGGTGCACTTACCACCTAATATTTCGCCCGATAAAACAATAGATGCTTTGTTTGCTTTTACACAATGCGAGACTTCTATTTCTCCTCTAGCTTGTGTTATTTACGAGGATAAACCTCAGTTTTTACCGGTTTCTGAATTATTGAGAAAGAGTACAGACCATACGGTTCACTTGTTAAAAAGAGAACTTGAAATTGAACTGGATGAACTGGAAGAGAAATGGCATTTTGCATCTCTAGAACGTATTTTTATTGAAAATAGAATTTACCGTGATATTGAAGACAAAGAAACTTGGGAGGATGTACTTAAAGCTATTGACGACGGATTAAAACCGCATATTCAACATTTGAAACGAGCCGTTACTCAAGAAGATTTAATTCGATTAACGGAAATTAAAATCAAACGGATTTCTAAATTTGATTTAGATAAAGCACAACAAAAAATTGAAGCTTTAGAAGCGGATATAGAAAAAGTTAAACATCACCTTGATCACTTAATTGATTATTCTATTGCTCATTTTCAACGCCTTAAAGAAACCTATGGAAAAGGGCGTGAACGTAAAACCGAAATTAGACCTTTTGAAGATATTGAGGCCACTAAAGTAGTGATTAGAAATGCCAAACTTTATGTAAATCGAAAGGAAGGTTTTATTGGTACTTCCTTAAAAAAAGAAGAATATGTAACCGATTGCTCTGATATTGATGATGTTATTTGCTTTACAGAAGACGGTACAATGATGGTGACTAAAGTTGATACCAAGACTTTTATTGGGAAGAATATACTTTACGTTGGTATCTTTAAAAAGAAAGACAAGCGCACTATTTATAACTTAATTTACCGCGATGGTAAAAAAGGAAATAACTTTATGAAGCGCTTTGCTGTAACCTCAATTACAAGAAATAGAGAATATAGCGTGGGTCAAGGAAAAGCAGGTACTAAAGTGCTTTATTTTTCAGCAAATCCTAATGGAGAAGCAGAGCTTGTAAGCATTTACCTCAAACAGATTAAAGGAGTAAGAAAAGTAAAATTTGACTTAGATTTTGCTGACTTAAAAATTAAGGGTCGTGGGGTAAAAGGCAACCTTGTTACTAAACAACCTATTAAAAAAGTTGAATTAAAAGAAGAAGGAGTTTCTACACTGAAACCTAGAAAAATTTGGTTTGATGAAACAGTAAAACGTTTAAATGTAGATGAACGTGGTGAATTACTTGGTGCATTTAGAGGAGAAGATAGAATTTTGATCATTACTCAAGCAGGTGTAGTAAAAACCATTAGGCCTGAATTAACCACGCATTTTGAAAATAACATTATTGTTATGGAAAAATGGAATCCTAAGAAACCCATTTCTGCAGTCTATTTTGAAGGTGAAAAAGAGCGTTTCTATGTGAAGCGATTCTTTATAGAGAATGAAGAAAAAGAAGAAAATATCCTCACCGATCACAAAGATTCTTACTTAGAAGTAGTTAGCACAGATTGGATTCCACAAATTGATGTAGAGTTTACCAAACAACGTGGTAAGGATAGACGTCCTAATGAAATTGTAAATTTGAAAGAATTTATTTCAATTAAAGGCATCAATGCCATGGGGAATCAGCTTACTCCAGAAAAAGTAAATAACATCGATTTGATTGACCCTATTCCTTTTGAACCTGAAGAAAATCAACCCGCTAATGATGTGGATGTGGTGGATGAAGAAGAAATTAAGTCCAAAACCAATACACAATCGCCAAGTCTCTTTGATGAAATGAGCGATGAGGATTAGGTTGTTATTGATTAACTATATCGATGTTAATTTTTACTCACACGCAAGCTGAATTGATTTTTTTGATAAGACAAGCAGGTTTTTTTTTACGATGCTCAAAGTCAAGGCTATAAGACTAAATGTACTTGCCCTTTACTAAACCAAGAAAACACAATGAGAAATTTAATTCTAGAATAGTGAAGTTTTGTTATATTTGAAGTTAAATAAATAAACTTAGGTTTAAAACAAATCGAATAAAAAAGGTTTTAGAAGAAAAGGGAATTAAGCAAAAGTGGTTAGCTAAGTAACTTGGGAAGAGCTACAATATGGTAAACTCTTACGCCCGAAACAGGCGACAACCAAGTTTGGAAGATTTATTCAAGATTGCTGAAATCTTGAATGTAGAAGCCAAAGAATTACTAACGGACAGAAAAGAGCAATAAGATATATGGACGGAACAAGTCTCACACCAGAACAGGAAAAACTAAACACTTTAAAACAAGTATTACCCGAAGCCTTTACCGAAGGAAAAATAGATTGGGAAAAACTAAAAGCAACGCTTGGAGAAGAAATCAACTTCTCGAATGAACGCTACGTGCTGAATTGGGCAGGAAAAAGCGAAGCTTTTAAAGCGTTGCAAGCACCAACTTCAAAAACCCTTGTGCCAGCCAAAAACGAAAGTGTAAACTTTGACGATACCGAACATATTTTTATTGAGGGAGAAAATTTAGAAGTGTTAAAAGTGCTTCAAAAAAGCTACTTCGGTAAGGTGAAAATGATTTACATTGACCCACCTTACAACACAGGAAACGATTTTGTGTATAACGACTCTTTTGCCGAAAAAAAAGCCGATTACCAAAAACGCGTAGGCGACAAAGACGAAGACGGAAACCTGACTAAAGATGCCTACACCAAAAACAGTAAAGAAAACGGACAATACCACAGCAATTGGCTCAATATGATGATGCCTAGACTATATTTAGCTAAAAATCTATTGCGACAAGATGGGGTCATTTTCGTATCTATAGACGATAACGAAGTGCATAACCTAAGGCTGTTGATGAATGAGATTTTTGGTGAGGAGAATTTTGTGGCGGAGATGATATGGCAGAAAGGAGCAGGAACTCAAAATGACAATAAATTTATTGCAATTAATCACGAATATATTTTGTGTTTTACTAAACAGAAGGAATCAATCAATTTTTACAATCTGCCACCATCTGAAGAAATGTTAAGAAACTACAATCTTCAAGATGAATTTGTTAATGAAAGAGGAAAACATACTCTTAGGAATTTAAATGATTTTAGTATTGGAGACCGTCCAGGTCTTCACTATGATATTGAATGTCCAGATGGAACAATTTTAAATGGTATTGAACACAGATGGCGTTGTGATATTCATCGTTTTAAATGGAGGGTTGAAAATAAAAGAATTGTTTTTGAGAAAAATAAGGAAGGAAAGTGGCAAGTATTCTACAAGCAATATTTATTTGAGAAGAAAGAAGAAGTTATTAGGGATAAAAATGGCAATCTTTTATCTTATGGAAGAATCCCTAATTCTTTATTAGCAAATATCGTTTTCACTGGCGATGGCAAAAAAGAAATAAACGAGCTTTTTGAAAATGAAAAGCCATTTGATTATCCTAAGCCAACGAAGCTCATCAATCATTTGATTACAATTTCAACAAAAAATGATGACCTCATCCTTGACTTCTTCGCAGGCAGTGGAACTACCGCCCACGCGGTAATAGCACTCAATGCACAAGATGGAGGAAATAGAAAAAGTATTAGTGTTCAATTACCTGAACAATGCGATGAGAAAAGTGAAGCCCACAAAGCAGGGTACAAAACCATAGCCGATATTGCCAAAGAACGTATTAGAAGAGCCTCTTCAAAAATTAAAGATGATTTAGGATTGCAGATTGAGGATTTACAATCAAAAATCAACACTCTGAAAACAGAAATCCCTACCGATGAAACAATAGCTGAAATCAAAAATCTTCAATCAAAAATCTCAAATCTCAAATCCCAAGATTTAGGATTCAAAGTGCTAAAACTTGCAGATAGCAACTTCAAGCAATGGCAACAAATTACAGGCAAAGACAAACAAGCTTTGGAGGAGCAAATGAAACTATTTGTTGACCCTGTTGCCAAAAACGCCACCACCGAAAATATGGTGTATGAACTTTTGCTAAAAAGTGGGAAAGATTTAAACAGCACCATTTCGCACGTTTCGACAGGCTCAACGCCCGAGGGTTTTTACGCTATCAATGAAACCGAACTTGTTTTGGTTTTAGAAAAAGCCAATCAAGAAATCATTGACGCAGTAATTGCCAGCAAGCCACAAAAAGTAATTGCCTTAGACAAGCTTTTTAAAGACAACGACCAATTAAAAACCAATGCGTCTTTGCAAATGAAAGATGCAGGTATAGAATTTAAAACCATTTGATTTTGGATTTATGATTGGTGATTTTAGATTTATGAATGGTTTTAAATGGGGCGAAATCGCCCTAATTAAAAAGGTGTCGAATTCGACAGGTTTAGATTTAAAGTGGTGGAATTTGACCACTTTAAAGGCATCGAAATCGATGCTATTAAATTGGATATAAAATGAGTCAAGAAGTAGAAAAAAAACTTTTTAAAGACCTTGCACAAATCATAGAAAAGGGCAAACAACAAGTTGTAGCTCAAGTAAATAGTGTGCTTACGCTAACCTATTGGCATATTGGTAAAAAGATAAATGACCATATATTAAAAAATGAACGCGCAGAATATGGAGATAAAGTGGTGGCTACTGTTGCAAAAGAATTGGAAAAACAGTTTGGGCGAAGCTACACCTTACGAAATGTACGTAGAATGATGCAGTTTGCCACTATTTTTCCTAAAATTCAAATTGTGACACCACTGGTGACACAATTGAGTTGGTCTCATTTTGTAATTTTGTTGAGTTTAAAAAATAACCAATCCCGGATATTTTACGCACAAAAAGCTATAGAGGAAAAATGGAGTAAAAGGACATTATCCTATCAAATATCTCGCAAAGCATTTGAACGCAATGAAATAGCCACATTGCAAATTACAGAAGAGTTTACAGATGTACAAAACACATTTAAAGACCCATATTTTCTTGATTTTTTAGGATTGAAAGATGGTTATTTAGAAAAAGATGTAGAAAGTGCCATTATCAAAGAATTGGAACTTTTTATTTTGGAACTAGGTGTAGGATTTGCTTTTGTAGAACGTCAAAAAAGAATCCAATTAGATGGAAAAGATTTTTATTTAGACTTACTTTTTTACCATAGAAAACTAAAACGCTTGATTGCCATAGAACTAAAGCTGGGCGAATTTAAACCCGCTTATAAAGGACAGATGGAACTCTACTTAAAATGGTTGGATAAATACGAAAAACAGGAAGATGAAAACAGTCCAATTGGTTTAATATTATGTGCAGGAAAAAGCGATGAACAAATTGAGCTTTTAGAAATGCATAAAGACGGAATAATGGTAGCAGAATATTGGACAGAGTTACCACCAAAAAAAGAATTGGAACAAAAACTTCATTCTTTATTGAAAGAAGCTAGGGAGAGAATAGAAAACCGTAAATTTTTGGAAAAATGATAAAACTGAAAATCAATGTCATACTGCAGATGCGCAATGCAAGAATTGAATTTAAAACGATATAGCTATGCTTCAAAATATAAAAATAGAAGGATACAAGTCTATCAAAAAAATGGATTTAAAACTAAGTCCAATAAACATTTTGATAGGTTCAAATGGGGTTGGTAAATCCAATTTCATTTCTTTTTTCAAGTTGGTCAATAATATTTACGAGCAAAGACTTCAGCAATATTCATTAAAAAGTGGTGTGGACAACTTGCTACATTATGGTAGGAAAAACACAAATGAGATTAAGGGTTATTTAGATTTTGGCAATAATGCTTATGGATTTAATCTACAGCCATCAGATGAAGGCAAATTGTTTTTAAGAAAAGAAGAAAGTATACTGCCGGGTTATTTAAAAAAGAACTCTAGAACCGAGGAAAATCTTAAGGAAAGTATTATTAAAGACAAGCCTATTCAAAGAGATGAATTTCTTAGCAAACATCTTGAAAGCTATAAAATATATCATTTTCATGATACAAGCAATTCTGCACCGCTTCGCTCATTTGCAGACTTGAGTAATAACAGATTGCTTAAAGAAGAAGGAGAAAATTTACCTGCATTTTTATATTATTTACAAGAAAAACATCCTAAGCATTTTAAAATGATTGAAATGGTCACTCAATCCGTTTTTCCTTTCTTTGATAGATTTGATCTGGCACCGTTTTTTTTAGATGAGAATAAAATTGAATTAGAATGGTATGAAAAAGAACACCCTGAACATCCATTTTATGCTAGACATTTATCAGATGGTACGCTACGATTTATAGCACTCACCACATTGTTTTTACAACCCAATTTACCCAAAACAATTATTATAGATGAGCCTGAATTAGGCTTGCATCCGTTTGCTATATCTAAATTAGCAGGGATGATAAAAAAAGCTTCTGTACATTCTCAAATCATCATTGCCACGCAATCTGTAAATCTTGTGAATGAATTTTCTGCTGATGATATTATTGTAGCCAATAGAGAAGGTAATCAAACGGTGTTTAAAAGGCAATCTGAAGAATCTTTGAAAACATGGTTAGAGGATTTTTCGATAGGTGAATTGTGGGAGAAAAACGTAATAGGAGGTAGGTTATGATGAGAGGGATTTATATAATTTGTGAAGGACAAACCGAAGAAGAGTTTGTAAATAGTATTTTGAGACCCTATTTTAATCTGCATAAAATTTATGATGTACGACCTATATTAATGACTACCAGCAAAGGTAATAAAGGAGGTGATGTAAAATACGATAGATTAAAACACAATATTGATAAATTACTAAAGAGAGAAACAGATATTTTAGTAACTACATTTATTGATTTTTTCAGGCTAGTAAATGACTTTCCAAAATTTGGAGAAGCACAAGCTATTCAGAATAAAATACAAAGAGTTGATTTTTTAGAGCAGGCAATAGCTGAGGCAATAGACAATTCTCGCTTTATTCCTTATATTCAATTGCACGAGTTTGAGGGCTTATTATTTGCAGCAAAAGATGGATTTGAATTTTTACCTGATGTAAAGCAAACAAACCTCAATAAGCTATTATTAGCAGTTGATGAAAAAGAAAACCCTGAAGAGTTGAATGATGGAGAGTTGACAGCGCCTTCTAAAAGATTAGAGCAGTATATTCAAGGTTTTGATAAAAACAAACCATTTTTTGGTGGTATAATCGCAGAGGTAAATACAATACATCCTATTCTGGAAAGATGTTTGAGATTTAATACTTGGGTAAATACATTAATTGAAAAAGTAAAGGAATGAAATTAACGTTTGACTCAAATCTACAATACCAACAAGAAGCCATAAAGTCTATTACAGGCTTATTTGATGGACAACCTTTGGAAGATTCTATTATGGAATTTAACCTCAAGGAGGAAGGCACATTGGATTTAATAAATGGCGTTGGTAACAACTTAATTTTATCAGAAGAGCAAATCCTAAAAAACTTGCAATCTGTTCAAGAGCAAAACGAGATTGAGCAAAGCAAAGCCTTGGACGGAATGCACTTTTCTGTTGAAATGGAAACAGGAACAGGGAAAACCTATGTGTACTTACGAAGCATTTACGAACTTAACAAAGCCTACGGCTTTAAAAAGTTTGTCATTGTTGTTCCTTCGGTAGCTATTCGAGAAGGTGTTTTAAAAAACTTGGAAATCACGCACGAGCATTTCCAAAACCTGTATGACAATATTCCGCTCAATTTTCAGGTTTACGACAGCTCAAAAGTTTCAACATTAAGAGGTTTTGCGACCAATAACAACATAGAAGTTTTGGTAATTAACATTGATTCGTTTGCCAAAGATCAAAACATTATTAACCAACCACATTATAGAGCCAATGGCAGAAAACCCATTGAGTTTATTCAGACGGTAAATCCAATAGTAATTGTGGACGAGCCACAAAATATGGAAACCGAAAAACGTATTGCGGCAATTGAAAACTTAAAAGCACTTTGTACGCTTCGTTATTCGGCAACACACAGAAATCAATACAATCTAACGTATAGTTTAAACCCTGTAAAAGCCTACGATTTAGGCTTGGTAAAACAAATTGAAGTAGATTCTATTGTTGAAGAGAATGCTTTCAATGATGCCTTTGTGCAAGTCGATTCTATTAAAGCTACTAAAACAAAAGTTACCGCAAAGGTTTCAATCAACATTAACGACAAAGGAGGCGTAAAAAAGAAATCGGTTTCCGTGAAAGTTGGAGACGATTTATACAAGCTTTCCAATGAGCGTGAAATTTATTCAGAGGGGTATATCATTGAAGAAATAGACGCAACTAACAATTGTATTTCTATTTCCAACGGAAACCTTTTGTACAAAGGAGATAGTCAAGGCGGATTGAATGATGAAGTAATGAAATTTCAAATTCGCAAAACGATTGAAGAACATTTAAAGAAAGAAAAACGCCTAAACAAATTAGGAATAAAAGTGCTTTCGCTTTTCTTTATTGACAAAGTTGCCAATTACAGATATTACGATTCAGCAGGAAACCCAAATAAAGGAAAATTTGCAGAATGGTTTGAAGAAATTTACCAAGAATATATTTCTAAACCTTCATTTGCGGCATTAGATAGGTTTCCAGTCAACGAAATTCACAATGGCTATTTCTCTCAAGATAGGAAGGGAAAATTTAAAGACACTTCAGGCGTAACGAAGGCAGATGATGATACTTACAGTCTAATAATGAAAGACAAAGAAAAGTTGTTAGATATTGACAACTCGCTTCGCTTTATATTCTCGCATTCAGCACTTCGTGAAGGTTGGGACAATCCCAATGTATTTCAGATTTGCACTTTAAACGAGACAAAATCAGACATAAAAAAGCGTCAAGAGATTGGAAGAGGATTACGCTTAGCTGTAAGGAAAACTGATGATGGTAAGTTGGAAAGAACTTACGACCAAAACATTAATCGCTTGACAGTAATCGCCAATGAATCGTATGACGATTTCGCAAAGACTCTGCAAAACGAAATTGAGGACGATTGCGGAGTTGAATTTAAAGGAAGAATTAAGAATAAAATAAAACGTACTCCAATCAAATACCGAAAAGGATTTGAAGCCGACCCAAAATTCTTGGAGATTTGGGAAAACTTGAAAAAGAAAACAATTTACAGAGTTGACTACAAAACAGCCGACTTAATCACTTTCGCTTCAAAAGCCGTTAAAGATTTACCCGAAATAAAAGCACCTTCCATTCGTTCAACCAAAGTCAATATTAATATGACAGACGAAGGAGTTGAAACAATGTACGCAGGAGACAAGGTAGAATCTTACGACAGCTATTCTTGGAAAATTCCAGATGTTTTAGGTTATATACAAAGTAAAACAGAATTAACTCGTTCAACCATTCAAGAGATTTTAAGCAAGTCCGACAGAATTGGAGATATATTAATTAATCCTCAATTGTTTTTGGACTTAACAACACAAGCTATAAAACGGACTTTATACGATTTAATGATTGACGGAATCAAATACCAAAAAATAGGCGGCGCACAATATGAAATGGCTCTTTTTGAAGCTCAGGAATTGGAAGTTTATCTAAACGACTTTTCATTTAAAGTAAAAGACGCTTCCAAAACTATTTATGAAGAGTTTGTTCCTCTAGATTCAGGAGTTGAAAGCAGGTTTGCGCAGGACTGTGAATCAAGCAACCAAATTAAGTTCTATTTCAAACTTCCGAATTGGTTTAAAATTCCAACACCAATTGGCAATTACAATCCAGATTGGGCTTTGGTCTTTGAAGATGATAGGAAAATTTATTTTGTTGCGGAAACAAAGGACACAGGAACACCAGAAGTTGAAATAGCAAAACTAAGCGGAGATGAACAATTGAAAATCAAATGCGGAAAAGCTCACTTTAATGAATTTGACCAATTAGAATATAAAGTAGTCAATAAAGTCGGTCAATTAATAGAATAAGACAACAAAAAAAACAAAAACAGCAAAAGAGTATGTCTTTTACAACGCCAATAGGTGGACAAAAAAAAGTACTACTCAAAAACAATCTGTAAAAGCAATAGCAGGTTTAAGGGTAAATAGAAAAGGAAGTAAAATTATTCTAGTTAAGTGCTCAACCTGAAAGGTAATGGTTTGATAAATAGAAGTTCATGCAAAAGGCATTAAATACCTTGAGAAATAGACTAGAAGGCGAGTTGCATGATTCGCCTTTGTATCAATCCATGTATGCTACAGATGCCTCAATTTACAGAGCTTTTCCCATGGCTGTGGCTTATCCAAAAAGCACAGAAGATTTACAATTGTTGGTGAATTTTGCTCGTGATGAAAAAACCTCCTTAATTCCGCGTTCTGGAGGAACTTCTTTAGCGGGACAATGTGTGGGAGAGGGAATAGTTGTAGATGTTTCAAAATATTTGAATCAAATTTTAAGTTTTTCAGTAGAAAAAAAACAAATTACCGTACAGCCTGGAATTATTCGTGATGAACTCAATGCTTTTTTACAACCTTACGGCTTGTTTTTTGGTCCCAATACTTCCACCTCTAATCGATGTACCATTGGCGGAATGTTTGGTAATAATTCCAGCGGAACAACCTCCATTAAATATGGAGTTACGCGAGATCATGTGGTGAGCTGTCAGTTGATAAATGCAAATGCTGAACTCATCGAAATTTCTTCTTTAAATACCGATGAATTTCAAGAACTTATTCAAACTGATTCAGCTTCAGGGAGACTACATCTTCAAATGCATCAACTTTTGCGTAATCAAGCGCTTCAACAACAAGTTAAAGAACATTTCCCTTCGGCTGAAATACACCGAAGAAACACAGGTTATGCCTTAGATGAGCTACTGAATACCGAAGTTTATAACCCAACTTATCCAACCGATTTCAACTTATGTAAATTATTGGCTGGAAGTGAAGGAACTTTAGGTTTGGTGACTGAAATCACCCTTCAGCTTCAAGATTTACCTCCTGAAAAAAATGGGATGTTAGCCTGTCATTTTGATTCGGTAGTTGATAGTTTAAAAGCTGTGAAAACAGCTATGAAACATTCGCTTTTTACTTGCGAATTAATGGATAAGGCCATTTTAGATTGTACCAAAGATCAATTAAAATACAAAGATTATCGCTTTTTTATTCAGGGTGATCCGGAAGCTATTTTAATGCTGGAGCTTCGGTCTAATTCTGAAGCCGATTTGAAAGTTCAAGCCAAAAAATTGATTTCAGATTTAGAAAAATTTACTCAGGTTTCAGTTATTTCTCAATTGCAAGGTGAGGAAATTCAAATGGCTGTACAACTTCGCTCTGCGGGATTGGGCTTATTAGGAAATATGAATGGCGATGAAAAACCTGTGGCTTGCATTGAAGACACAGCAGTAAAATTGGAAGATTTGCCAGAGTACATAGAGGAATTTTCTGATTTGATGGAAAAACACGGTCAGCAGGCAGTTTATTATGCACATGCTGGAGCGGGAGAATTGCATTTGCGACCCATTTTAAATTTGAAATCGGATGCTGGTCAACAACAACTTCAAGAAATTAGTCGCGAAGTAGCTTTATTGGTTAAAAAATATAAAGGTTCATTAAGTGGTGAGCATGGCGATGGTAGAGTGCGTGCATCGTATTTACCCCTCATGCTAGGAGAAGAACTTTACGAACAATTAAAATTAGTGAAATCTATTTTTGATCCTCACCAAATTTTTAATCCGAATAAAATTGTCAATGCGCTTCCCATTGCTGAAGACTTGCGATTTCTAAAAGAAACACCAGAGGTAAAAACGGTCATGGCATTTGAAAAGGAGGGAGGTTTGTACCGCGCCACTGAAAAATGCAATGGTTCCGGTGAATGCCGACAATCATTTACGGGTAATGAAACCATGTGTCCGAGTTACCAAGTTACCAAAAATGAAGTGGACACTACTCGAGCTCGAGCCAATGCTTTACGCGAATTTTTGAATTCAAAAGTGAGTAACAACGGAATGCAATTGAAGGATTTACAAAAAACATTTGATTTATGTGTTTCCTGTAAAGCTTGTAAACGCGAATGTCCAAGTTCGGTTGATGTAAGTGCATTTAAAGCCGAATACCTTCAACTAAAAATGGATGAAGAAGGTGTAAAATGGCAAGATTGGGTGTTTGGACACTTGCATAAATTCAATCATTTCAGTGCAAAATTTCCATTTTTGTACAACTTTTCAACTCAAAACCCGTGGTTAAGTAAGTGGACAAAAAAAGTGCTTGGCGTCCATGAGAGAAAGAGTTTGCCCAAACTTCCCAAAAAAAGTTTACAACAGGAGTTGGCTCATTATCAAGCCAAGTTTGAGGAATTGAAAAATCCGATTAAAGAAGTTTATTTCTTTGTGGATGAATTTACCAATTATTTCGATTCAGATTTAGGAAAGCAAGCTTTAGACTTACTTTTTAAGCTGAATTATAAAGTTTTGTTTGTTGCTCATGAAATTAGCGGAAGGGCTCTAATTTCAAAAGGTTTTTTGAGAAAAGCCAAAGCCATTGCCAATACAAACTTGGCTATCTTTTATCCTTTAATTCATTCAGAAAAAGTGTTAATAGGAGTGGAGCCTTCGGCAATTTTGAGTTTTAGAGACGAGTATTTACAGCTTTGTGATGATGCAGAAAAAGCGAAAAATTTGAGTCAGCATGTCTTTTTGATGGAAGAATTTTTAAATCAAGAAGCTGAATTGGGAAACATCGATTTTTCTAAGTTTTCAAATTCAGAAAAAACAATTAAAATCCATGTGCATTGCCATCAAAAGGCATTGAGCAACAGTAAAGTTACCTTTGATTTGTTGCATAGATTACCCAATTCAAAAGTGAGTTTAATCCCTTCCGCTTGCTGTGGAATGGCGGGCAGTTTTGGTTACGAAAAGAAACATTACGAAGTCAGTCAAGCCATGGCCAATCAATCTTTAATTCCAAGTGTATTAAAATCTGATGTCAGTACTTTAATTGTTGCCAATGGCACTAGTTGTCGCCATCAAATTAAAGACGCCTCTCAGCGTACCGCATTACATCCAATTGAAGTTTTGAATTTAGCTTTGATATGATTATTAAATTTTGCTTCTTACTTCTAATTCTAATCAGCTTACTTGATTATTGCTATTTAATGTTAACTAAAAATATTTTTTTCAGTACATGATTTGTGTTCAAAAAAAATGTACAATTGCAAAATTTTTAAAATGCAACTTGATGAATAAAGTCTTTGTGTTTTTAGTACTTCTAATTCTTCCTATTATTGTGAAAGGGCAGGAAAATGAACTTGAAAGTTTAAAAGCTGAATTGGATAGTATCTATTTAGATGAAGTAGAGAATATACCCCATCTTAAGCCCAAGGTTTTACATGCAGAACCGCTATACATTGACTTGATTAGAGACCTTGGCGCAAGAAAAGGAGAGCGTGAATGGAACCTTGGTTTTGGCGTACATGACAACACCAATTTTGATCGTTATGAAGCGTTGGTAGAATATGAATGGGCAATTATTGACCGTTTAGGTTTAGAAATTGAATTTCCGTTTTCCTTTTATGTAGATCGAGAAAATGAAAATGCAGAAGTTATTCCAGAAAGTAGGTTAGAAGGTTTGCAGTTAGCGGCGCAATAATCCTTTTATGTCAACCCAAAAACTAACGTGTCTTTAGCCGCGGGTTATTTGCATGAATTTTCAATGAATTCCTTTAGAAATATTGGCTCTGAACGTTTTTTTATTGGGAATGTGTATAGTCCGTTTTTTGTAGCGGCTAAACGTTAGACCGATAATCTACACACGCTTGTTTACACTGGGCCCATTTGGGAAGTAGGAGGAAGTGGATTTGAGAACGAGTTTATCTACCAATGGCATAGCAACTTTCATTACATGCTTACAGGAACAAGAAATTTTATTGGAATAGAAATCAACAAAATCTATCACCATAGCAATTTGGAAGTGGTTTTAAGACCGCAAATGCGATTGGAAATCACAGAACAATTTATGATTGGTATTGTGCCGGGTATCCCAATCAACAGGAGTAATCAACGATTTAGCACCTATTTTAGGTTGATTTACGAACCCGAGTTTAAGAAACATAAACATTAGTAAAATTATTTTTTATAAAAAGTGTACTTTCTAACCTATACTTTTATCGCCCAGAGTAATTAAGCTTGATTCAACTATCATATTAAAATCAGCTAAAAACTAAGTTTAAAATGAATTTAATTGGTAATTTTTAAAAAAAATGTACTTTTGATGAGAACCAAATTAATTAGAAAATGGATTTAATAACTAAAAACAGCTTACTATTTTGGCAATTTATTCTTCTGTTCTCAATAGGATTATTTATATTTTCTTTAATTGACGTGTTAAAAAGTTCGTTTCAAAAAAATGACAAGCTAATCTGGATTTTAGTGATTTTGTTTGTTCCAATTCTAGGTTCAATCCTTTACCTATCTATTGGAAGAAAACAAAAAATGAAACTGAATTAATTTCTTAGGAAACGTTCCTTAATTTATTATTCTACTTTATTTTTTAGTGCATTGCATTCTCCTTTGCTATACGTTTTGATTCAATTTCAAATTTGGCAAGTCATGGATTTTATGCCTAATTTTTGATGCACAAATCAACCATAATTTCAAAATCATTTTCCAGCTTAAAGCTTTCCACATAAAATTGTACAATTCAACGCTAATTGGTACTTTTGCAACTTTAAAAAATAATCTGAATGGCTTTAGCAACAAAGTACAACGCAAAAGAAGTAGAAGACAAGTGGTATCAATTTTGGATAGAAAATGACTTTTTTAAATCGGAAGTCAATGAAAAGCCTTCTTATACCATTGTAATTCCGCCACCAAATGTTACTGGAATTCTTCACATGGGGCACATGCTCAACAACACCATTCAGGATGTTTTAATAAGACGCGCGCGTTTACAAGGCTATAATGCTTGTTGGGTGCCCGGAACAGATCACGCTTCTATTGCTACTGAAGCTAAGGTTGTAGCAAAGCTGAAAGAAGAAGGCATTGATAAAAATTCCATCACTAGAGAAGAATTTTTAAAGCACGCTTGGGATTGGACACACAATTACGGTGGTAAAATTTTAGGTCAGTTAAAAAAACTTGGTGCTTCTTGTGATTGGGACCGTGTAAAGTTTACTATGGATGATGATTTGTATGCGTCCGTTATTAAAACCTTTGTTGATTTATATGAAAAAGGTCTAATTTACCGTGGTTACCGAATGGTTAATTGGGATCCTGAAGCCAAAACCACCCTTTCTGATGAAGAAATTATTCATCTTGAAAAAAACGGAAACCTTTACTATATCAATTATGCCATTGATGGAGAAGACGATTTTTTAACCATAGCAACCACGCGACCAGAAACCATTTTTGGAGATACCGCTATTTGTATAAATCCCAATGATGAGCGCTATGCTCATCTTAAAGGAAAACAAGCTATTGTACCTATTGTTGGCAGAAAAATTCCAATTATTGAAGATGAATATGTGGATTTAGAATTTGGTACAGGTTGCTTGAAAGTAACTCCAGCTCATGACGAAAATGATAAGAATTTAGGCGATAAGCACCAATTAGAAGTGATAGACATTTTTAATGAAGACGCCACTTTAAACGCTTTTGGATTACATTACCAAGGTCAAGACCGATTTGAGGCTAGAAAAGCATTTGCTAATGAATTAAAGGAAAAAGGATTTTTGCTGAAAACCGAAAAGCACTTAAATAAAGTAGGAACTTCTGAACGAACAGGGGCGGTGATTGAGCCACGACTTTCTGACCAGTGGTTCTTAAAAATGGAAGATTTAGCACAACCGGCTTTAGATGCTGTTTTAAAAAACAAGGACATTAAGCTTTTTCCAAAGAAGTTTGAAAATACTTATAAACATTGGATGGAAAACATTAGAGATTGGAACATCTCTAGACAATTATGGTGGGGTCACAGGATTCCAGCGTGGTATATTGGTGAAGGAAAAACCGATTTTGTGGTGGCTAATTCTGATAAAGAAGCTTTACAAAAAGCAATTGAAAAAACAGGAAACACCGCTTTAACCATAGGAGATCTTCATCAAGAAGAAGATGTTTTAGATACCTGGTTTTCTTCTTGGTTATGGCCAATGAGTGTTTTTGACGGAATCAACCATCCAGATAACGAAGAGTTCAACTATTATTACCCTACCAAAGATTTAGTTACTGGTCCCGATATTTTGTTTTTCTGGGTGGCACGAATGATTATGGCAGGATATGAATACACCAATCAGAAACCTTTTGATAATGTATATTTAACAGGCTTGGTGAGAGACAAGCAAGGGAGGAAAATGTCAAAATCATTAGGAAATTCTCCAGATGCCTTAAAATTGATTGACGATTTTGGTGCTGATGGTGTGCGTGTAGGTTTGCTGTTGAGTAGTGCGGCTGGTAATGATTTGCTTTTTGATGAAGCGCTTTGTCAACAAGGGAAAGGCTTTGCAAATAAAATATGGAACGCATTTAGGCTGATTAAAGGCTGGGAGGTGGATGAAAATTTAGCAATGCCTAAACATGCTCAAGCTGGTTTAGAGTGGTATGAATCAAGATTTCAACAAGTTTTAGAAGAAGTTGACGACCACTTTTCTAAATACAGAATTTCTGATGCATTAATGGCTTCCTATAAGTTGGTATGGGATGATTTTTGCTCTTGGTTATTAGAAATTGTTAAACCGAATTATGGGGAAAAAATCGATGCAAAATCTTATGAAAAAGTAATTTTACTTTTTGAAAACAACTTGCGTATTTTACATCCGTTTATGCCTTTTGTTACTGAAGAAATTTGGCAACACATTACACCAAGAAAAAATGAAGAAGCATTAGTAGTAAACCAATGGCCAGAAAAGAAAAGCTTTGATTTAAATAAAATAAATGCTTTTGACTTTATGAAAGAGGTGATAGCAGGTGTAAGAAATATAAGGAAAGAAAAAAATATTTCATTTAAAGATAGCATTGATTTACTTGTTATCAACAACGAAAACACAGCTACAGACTTAGATGCTTTAATTCAGAAGCTTGGAAATATTAATGAATTAAGCTATACAGCATCTTCTGTTGATGGTGCTTTATCCTACAGAGTAGGAGCCAATGAATATTTTATTCCCTTAAAAGGAGCAATCAATATTGAGGAGGAGATAGAGAAAATAAACGAAGAAATCAAGTATTTAAATGGATTCTTGAAATCGGTAGAAAAAAAATTAGGCAACGAGAGATTTGTCAATAACGCCCCTGAACAGGTTGTAGCTTTAGAAAAAAAGAAGAAATCTGATGCATTAGCTAAATTAGAGACTTTAGAGTCGAGTTTAAAAAGTTTACAGTAATTAGAAGCTTTCAATTAGTTTATTTCTTAAATTAGCAGGTTCGCATAAATTATAAAAAATGGAAGTAGGAGAAAGACCATGGGGCAAATATTATGTTCTTGAGGACAAACCCACGCATAAAGTAAAACGTATTGAAGTCAATCCTGACCAACGTTTGTCTTATCAATATCATCACCACCGTTCTGAAGTATGGACAATTATACAAGGACAGGCTCTTGTTATATTAGATGATGAAGAAAATCACTTAACAGCAGGTGAAGTTATTTTAATTCCACAAGGTGCTAAACACAGAATAAAAAATTCTGGACAAGAACTGTTGATTTTTGTAGAAGTGCAACATGGTACGTATTTTGGTGAAGATGATATTATACGAATTCAAGACGATTATTCAAGAGATTAAAAAGTCATAACTTTGACTTTTTTTTATTTCTAATCTCTAGTAAATAGATAGACATTATATTTGTGCTATGATTTCAGCAAGCGTAATTACTTTAATAATAATAGGATTAGCCATTGTTTTATTTGCAACGGAAAAGATTCCTGTTGACTTAAGCGCTATAATTATTATGTTGCTTCTGGTATTTACGGGGGTGATTTCTGCAGAAGAAGGCGTGGCGGGTTTTAGCAACAAAGCTACAATTACAGTAGCTTTTATGTTCATTTTGAGTGAAGCCCTACTAAAGTCTGGTGCGCTTCAAGTATTAACTCAGCGTTTATCTAGGAAGTTTAAAAACAACATCAATGTAGGCTTAATTTTAATGATGATTTTAATCGCTATAATTTCTGCATTTATCAATAACACCCCTGTGGTGGCCATGTTTATTCCTGTAGTTATTCAATTGGGGCACCGAGCCAAAGTAGATCCTTCTAAAATGTTGATTCCGCTTTCATTTGCTTCAATTTTTGGAGGCATGTGTACGCTTATAGGAACTTCAACAAACATTTTGGTAAGTGGCATTGCAGAAAAAGAAGGATTAGCTTCAATAGGCATGTTTGAAATGTCTAAAATAGGTATTATCTTACTTGTAGTAGGTGTTTTATATATGAGTTTTATAGGTAAGAAATTACTTCCAGAACGCAATCAAAAAACTAATTTTTCACCTGATGAAAATACGCGTACATACATCACTCAAATTCAAATTTTAGAAAACTCATCAATTATTGGTCAGCCTATTATGGAAACTGATTTAGTGAAAGATTTAGATATTGATGTAATTGAAGTGCGAAGAGGAACCACAAAAATAGATCAACCCGCAGGTGATTTTGTTTTGTTTGAAGGGGATTTAATAAAGTTACGGTGTGATGTAGAGAAAATTAAAGCCTTAAAAGATGAAGTAAAAATCGTGGTTAAAGACGTGATTCAAATAGGGGATTCTAATTTTAAAGATAAAAAGACATCAATTGTTGAGTTAGTGATTACTTCTAATTCGCCGTTAATTGATAAAAATTTAAAGCAAGTTGACTTTAGAAGACGTTACCGGGCTATTCCATTAGCTATAAAACATAGAGATGAGATAGTCAACCAAGATTTATATGAGGTTGATATAAAAGCCGGTGATGTGATTTTGGCAGAAGTTAAATCGCATTATTTAGAACAATTTAAAGCATATGAAACCCAGAAAAACTCACCGTTTCTACTACTTTCTGAAGATTTAATTACAAGTTTTGATAAAAAGAATTTTTGGATTGTGCTTGGCTTGCTTTTTTTGATGGTTACATCTGCAAGTTTGGGTTGGATAGATATTATGATTGGAGCTATTTCATGTGTTGCAATCTTAGCCCTGTTCAAAATCATGAAGATGAAGGAAATCTATCAATCGGTAAATTGGAGTATAGTATTTCTTTTGGCTTGTGCTTTAAGTTTAGGTACAGCAATGACTAATACTGGATTAGATCTTCAAATTGGAGAATATATAATTAACTATTTGGGAGATTGGGGCGTAATTGCAGTGATATCTGGTTTGTATTTAAGCACATCTCTATTGACTGAATTAATGTCTAATAATGCTTCTGCGGCTTTAATGGCTCCCATTGCTATTGCTGTTGCTTCAAGCATGGGTTTAGATGCATTGCCGTTTTTAATTACCATAATGATTGCTGCTTCAGCAACCTTTATGACTCCCATAGGTTACCAAACCAATACTATGGTTTATGCATCTGGAAATTATAAGTTTAAAGATTTTTTTAAAGTTGGCGTGGGACTTAATTTAATATTTTGGATATTGACTTCGTTTTTAGTTCCTTACTTTTATTTTTAAATTCTAACTGCATCAGGAACCAAGGAAGTATAGTTGCCATTATTTCTTATCACATCTCTTACAATAGAAGAGGATATGTAACTTTTACCAGAGGAAGTTAGCAAAAAGACCGTTTCAATTTTTTCTAGCTTTCGGTTAGTGTGAGCAATGGCTTTTTCAAACTCAAAATCAGCTGGATTTCTTAAACCGCGAAGAATAAAATCAGCCTTCATTTTCTTGCAAAAATCAACCGTCAAACCTTGATAGGTAGTGACTTTAATTTTGGTTTGATTTTTAAATGTCTGTTCTAAAAAAGATTTGCGTTGTTCTAGGCTAAACATATATTTTTTATCAGCATTAACACCAATGGCTAAAATAATTTCATCAAAGAGTGTAAGACCTCGCATAATAATATCAAGATGTCCGTTAGTAATGGGGTCAAATGATCCTGGAAACACTGCTCTTTTCATGATTTTATATGTATTAGGTTAAGACGGTAAAATGCTACACATTTACTTGCTTCTTAATTAGAAGAAAATTCAGTTCAACGTGTTTAAATTATTTTAATATCAAAAATAAGCTTTTAAAAACAAGTTTCCACAGCTTCAGTAAACAAATCTTGTAAACTAATTCCTGCGGCTTTTGCTTGTTGTGGGAGCAGGCTTGCTTGTGTTAAGCCAGGGCAAGTATTTACCTCTAAAAAATGTGGTTCTTGGTTATGAAAAATAAATTCTGCTCTTGTAAATCCCTTAAGATTTAGGAATTTAAAAATTTTTAAGGCTTCTTCTTGAACGGCTTTTGTTTGTTCTTTAGAAATATTGGCAGGGGTGATTTCTTGAGATTTACCTAAATATTTTGCATCATAATCAAAGAATTCATTTTCTGAAATAATTTCTGTAACAGGTAAAGCTAAGGGTTTTCCTTTATAATTAATAACACCTACTGAAACTTCTGTCCCTTCTAAAAAAGATTCAATAATTACTTGTTCATCTTCTTTGAAGGAGTGGTGAATTGCCAATTCTAGGTCTTCAATTTTTTTAACTTTTGAAATACCAAAGCTACTCCCTGCACGATTAGCTTTTACAAAACAAGGCAACCCTACTTTTTCAACAATTTCTTCAGCATTAATCACATCTCCTTGATTGATAAAATAATTTTTAGCTGTTTTAACGCCATACGCATGCAGTACTGAAATACAATCGCGCTTATTGAATGTTAAAGCAGCTTGATAAAAGTCGCATGCGGTTTGTGGTATACCCATCACTTGCAAATAAGCTTGTAAAATACCATCTTCACCGGGTGTTCCGTGAATGGTATTGAAAACTAAATCAAAATGAATTACTTCCTTATTGATTGTAGCGGTAAAGTTAGACTTATCTATACTATGTTTAACACCATCATCGGTAACTAGCCACCAAGAATCTTTGGTAATGTGAATTCGGTAGGGATTAAATTTTGAACGATCTAAATGCTGATAGACCGTTTCGCCACTTTTTAATGAAATATCAAATTCGGTAGAGTAGCCCCCCATGGCAATGGCTATATTTTTCTTCATACTTATGTCAACTATTTTCAAAGTTTTCTTTTTTGTGCTTCCATCGTTTATGGATCCAAAAATAAAACTCTGGTGCGTTTTTAATTTGCGCTTCTACTAGTTCAAAATATTTTTCAGTAATTTTAAAATTCTCAAACTCTTTTGGGTTTTCGGCTAATAAAATTAATTCAGCTTGATAAACCCCTCTTTTAATTTTATCTATTTGGAAAAAGTAAACGCTAAAATCTAGTCGTTTGGCCATAATTTCAGAGCCCACAAACATAGGAGTTTCTTGTCCCATAAATTCTCCCCAATAAGTGATTTTACCAGCTTTTGGAGACTGGTCTGCAACCATACCGTAATAGCCACCAATATTGTTCACCTTATTTCTTAGCATGGTTCGTGTAGCTTCGTTTTTGTCAATAATATCTGTATTGAATCGGGTCCTGATTTTTTTGACCATGTTGTCAAAATACGGATTTTTAATTTTTTTATAAATTCCAAAAGCACGCAAATCAGAATCATAGGTTTTAATAGCTGTAATCCACTCATAGCTTGCATAGTGAGCACACATAACAATAGCGCTTTTTCCGCTATAATCTATGTCTTTTATAGCTTCAGGATTAGTAATAATAAAACGCTCTTTCAAATCTTCTGGCTTTAGGTCAAGTGTTTTTATCATTTCCAAAAAAATGTCGCAGAGGTGGTGATAAAATTTGATTTCAATAGATTTTAATTCAGCTCCAGATTTTTCAGGAAAACAAAGCGCTAAATTCTGACGAACAACTTTTTTACGGTAGCCAATAATTCTATAAACTAGTAGATAACAAGCATCAGAAAGAACATAAATAGCCCTAAAAGGCAACTTAGAGATCAACCATAAAAGTGGATAAACGGTATAAAATATTAGTGCATTCAAATTTTAAATTTTGCCAAAAGTAAACAAATTTCGCTTGAAAGCCATCTTTCATTAAGTGCTTCTTTAGGATTTTGACGATTTGATTTAATGGTTTAAATTATAGGATGTCTTATCGCGGTTCGGTCGAATTCAATATGTGTACGCTGTAAATACACTATGAACAAATAGTACTTTTCAATTTGTCTATTTATAATTTGTATTTCCGACTTTAAAAAATACAAATTTTTATACGAGGATACTGAATTTAAGTTCTCAATTAATTTGCTAAGATTCTATGCCAAAAAGCTTAATTTTGTTGCGATAAACTAAATATATGCCTGAACTAGACTTTTTGACCTTACTTATTATTGGAGCTAATGTGCTTATTTCTTACAAAGGCTTTCAAGATTATAGCTTTTTTCATAAATACAAATTTAATATTGGAGAGATACAAAGAGGTAACAAAATTGCCTTTCTTTCATCTGGTTTTCTTCATGTTGATGCCACACATCTAATGGTAAATATGCTTACTTTATATTTTTTTGGAGGTATAGTGAGTTCAGCTTTAGGAAACTTTGGTTTCTTGTTAGTTTATTTTGGTAGTTTGCTATTAGGGAACTTTCTTTCTTATCAATTTCATAAAGACGAACCACAATATCAGGCAGTAGGAGCAAGCGGGGCTGTTATGGGAGTACTCTATTCAGCTATTTTACTTCAACCCGATATGATGCTTGGATTGTTTTTTATTATACCCATTCCTGCTTATGTGTTTGGAATAGGTTACTTGTTATATTCCATTTGGGGCATGAAATCAAGAACCGACAATATTGGTCATGATGCTCATTTTGGAGGCGCTATGGGTGGGTACTTTTTTACTATTTTGCTACAACCTAATATTATAGAACAAAGTTTATACATGGTTATTCTATTAGCTGTACCCATTGTACTTTTGTTTATTTTACAGAAAAAAGGGGTAATTTAATTCAAAACACCCTGTAAAAACCATTTATAGTCTAGCCGATTTTGATTTAGCTCATTGTGTGTGATTTTTATTTATTTACGGGTAAATTCAGAATTTTGTGTTTAGTTCGATAAAAATATTTAGTCATTAAAATGAATTATTCTTTCAAAAAGTCTGTTTTAATTATCATTTTAATAAAATAAATAAATTTGATTATTAATTTTTTATAAGTATATATTATTCTTATTTTTGAGCAACATTTAATTAATAGACCACATGGATATAAAGTTTAATAAAAACGAAGACTTCAATAAATTAAAAGTTTCTGATTTAAATAGCAGATTAAAAAAAGTTTACTTAGGTGGTGGAGAAAAACGAATAGAAAAGCTACATAGCAAAGGCAAGTTGACAGCCAGAGAGCGTATTGATTTTCTGTTAGATGACCCTAAAGAGGCTATTGAAATAGGTGCTTTTGCAGGAGATGGTATGTATAAAGAGCATGGAGGTTGTCCTAGCGGTGGAGTAGTTGTCAAAATTGGTAGCGTTTCTGGTAAAAAAGTTATCGTTGTAGCTAATGATGCTACAGTAAAAGCAGGGGCTTGGTTTCCCATTACCGGGAAAAAGAATTTAAGAGCACAAGAAATTTCTATAGAAAATAAATTACCTATTATTTATTTGGTAGATAGTGCTGGTGTGTATTTACCAATGCAAGATGAGATTTTTCCAGATAAAGAACACTTTGGTAGAATTTTTAGAAATAACGCCATTATGAGTAGTATGGGAATCACTCAAATTGCCGCTGTGATGGGAAGCTGTGTTGCTGGAGGTGCTTATCTACCTATAATGAGTGATGAAGCTTTAATTGTTGAAAAAACAGGGAGCATATTTTTAGCAGGAAGTTATTTAGTGAAAGCGGCTATTGGTGAAAGTGTTGATAATGAAACGCTAGGGGGAGCAACTACGCATTGTGAAATTAGTGGTGTAACCGATTACAAAGCTAAAGACGATAAAGATGCTTTAAATAAAATAAAAAGTATTGTAGATAAAATTGGCGATTTTGATCAAGCAGGTTTTAATCGAAAAAAATCCTTACCACCCAAATTAAATCAAGACGATATTTTTGGCATTCTTCCTGAAAAGCGAAGTGAACAATATGATATGAGAGAAATCATTTTACGACTTATTGATGACTCTAATTTTGAAGAATACAAAGAAGGTTTTGGGCAAACAATTATTACAGGATATGCTAGAATAGACGGTTGGGCTGTAGGTATTGTAGCCAATCAGCGTAAGATTGTAAAAACCAAAAAAGGTGAAATGCAATTTGGTGGAGTGATTTACAGTGATTCTGCAGATAAGGCAACTCGATTTATAGCCAACTGTAACCAAAAGAAAATTCCGTTGGTATTCTTACAAGATGTTACTGGTTTTATGGTAGGTAGTAAGAGTGAACACGGAGGAATTATTAAGGATGGTGCTAAAATGGTAAATGCCGTTAGTAATTCTGTTGTTCCTAAGTTTACTATTGTTATAGGAAACTCTTATGGAGCCGGAAATTATGCTATGTGTGGCAAAGCTTACGACCCAAGATTAATTGTTGCTTGGCCAAGTGCAGAGTTAGCCGTGATGAGCGGTAATTCTGCAGCTAAAGTTTTAATGCAGATTGAAACTGCTAGATTAAAGGCTAAAGGAGAGAAAATAGATGAAAAGAAAGAAAAAGAGCTGTTTGATCAAATAAAGAATAATTATGATGAACAAACAAGCCCATATTATGCCGCTGCAAGAATTTGGACCGATGCTGTTATCAATCCATTGGATACACGTAAATGGATATCTAATGGTATAGAAGTAGCTAATCATGCACCCATAGAAAAAGATTTTAACTTAGGTGTAATCCAAACCTAAAACTAGTAGTAAAAACCAAACCAAAAAAGCTCATTCTTCACAGATTGAGCTTTTTTGGTTGTAAAGGGTTAATTTTAAATTATGACTTGCACTTTTAAATATAGGTAGTAAAATATAAGTCAAACAACAAAAATTAAACTTTTATTAAAGCTTGTTTTTAAGGTTTAATTGTTTAAATTTGCGATTCATTAACTAACACCTATGAAGCTATTAACCAAGTATTTAAAGCAATTTTTTTTTCGTAAAAAAAGATTTGAAAGTGACTACAATCAATTGTACTATAACTTTCATGATTTAGGAACATATACTGATCTTTTAAGTCTCCGGTTAGATGATTCTATTAAAGATCTCAACTATAAGCCTAATTTAAACATTCCTTATTTTGAAAAAAACACAAGTCCAAGTTTAGTTGAAGACCAATTAGGTAAGCCAGTAGTTAAAGTTGATATTGACACCTTAAAGGGTTTACATATTTTACACTACAAAAAAATTATTCACAATCAAGTTAAGCTGAAATACAACTTTCATTTTTACAATAAAGAGTTAGTTTACTATTCTGAAATCTATCCCTACCTCAATAAGGATCACCGACAAAAAATGTTTAATGATTTTATCAAGCAACAGCATACTGATTGTTTTGAAATGCATAAAAGGTGCGTGTTTAATTATCAAAATCTAATGGTTGTGGTTGAAAATTCAATTGACTTAAGTTTTCACTACGTTTTTATAAACCAAGAATTAGAAAAAGTTTTTAATCAAGCTAAACAAGCCTTCAAAATTTAGGAGTCAGTTTTTATTTATAATTATTTTGAATACCTATAAAAGCATTACATTTGTACTCAAATATATTTTATAATGCAAAATTTATCTACTTCCGTTTGGAAAAAAGAATTAAAAGCTAACGAAGGAGTTATTATTGATGTAAGAACTCCGGAAGAGTATAACAATGGTTTTATTCCCAATGCTATTTTAATTGATATACAAAACCCTACAACTTTTACAGAAAAAATTCAGCAGTTGGATCAATCAAAATCTTATTTTGTTTACTGTCGTTCTGGTAAAAGAAGTCTTTTAGCTTGTCAAGTTATGCAAAATTTTGGGTTTGAAAAATTAGCAAATCTTGAAGGTGGCATACTTGATTGGGATGGAGAAATTCAAAAACCTTAGTCTATGCGTTTTTACAGCCTGTTATTTCTTTTAAGCACTTGGTTTTCATTGGCGCAAGTTCAGCTTGTAACTACTGAAGAAATGCAAGAAATAATCCTCAATCAACAGATTGAATTAATCGATGTACGAACGGTAGAAGAGTTTAATGAACAGCATATTGAAGGAGCACAAAATTTGATATTTGATGAAGATTTTGAAGACAAAATAAAGCAATTAGACCCTTCAAAAACCATTGTTGTTTATTGCCAAACAGCCAATAGAAGTAAAGTTTGTTCTGAGCTATTAGAAAAAAATGGTTTTCAGAAAATAATTGAATTAAAAGGTGGTTTAGACCAATGGGTTTTAGAAGGAAAACCTACGCAAACCAATTTAGAAAATACAGAAAAGTAAGTTTATTAAAGCAAACTAAAATCTATTCGAATTTTGAAAAATTTTATACTCATATCATTCGCAATTTTCTTTTTACATGCTTGTGGTAATCAAGAAACAGATCCTAATTGGAATAGCTATAAAACACCCTATTTTCAAATTAAATATCCTGAAAAATTTGAATTCATGAAAAAAGGGCAGCACAACGAAAAAGGTGATTTAATGCTTCAACAAGCTGAGTTTTTTCTTTACTTAGATGATTCCTTATCCTCAGACAAAGACGAATTTCAAGCCAATATAAACTTGCTTATTCAAGATTTATCAGGTTTAAGTTATGGTTTAGATGAGTTTAGTAAATCTTCTGAAAATCAGATAAGTAATTTAATTAAGAATGCTAAAATAATCGAAAGTAAAACGAATAAAAACCACCATCGTATAAAGTATTCTGGGGAATTAGATGGAAGGGATTTATTTTTTTATCAGCATTATGAATTGAAAAACAACCAAGCATACATTCTTACTTTTTCTTCTGCTTACAGAAAGTTTGAAGCTTACCTACCGGTTGTTGATTCAGTTTTTAGCAGCTTTCAAATTAAATGATAAACCAAAAAAATATTCACATTTTTTAGTCAGTTGGATTTGGTCTTGTTTTTAACTTATGTAAGGCTCATGCTTATTTAAGTGCTCACGTTTCATTGTTTTATGAAGCTTTACTTATATTTGCATTTTAACGAAAGTACTCAATGAATATAGATTTTTTTAAATACCAAGGAGCTGGAAATGATTTTATTATGATCGACCATAGAAATAAGTCTTATGGTTTAAATTTACAACAGATTAAATTTCAATGCGATAGGAGGTTTGGAATTGGTGGCGATGGACTCATTTTACTTCAAAATTCCTCTCATTATGATTTTAAAATGGTCTATTATAATTCTGATGGAAATGAAAGTAGCATGTGTGGTAATGGAGGTAGATGTATTGTGTCTTTTGCTTATCAATTAGGAATAATTCAAGAAAATTGTCAATTTGAGGCAATTGATGGTGCGCATCAAGCCATAGTAATGCCCAAGGATCAAATTAAACTTCAAATGCAAAACGTAAGTCATATTATTTCAACTGAAGACCAGTTTTTCCTAGATACCGGTTCACCACATCATATTTCATTTGTTGATGATGTAAAACAAGTAAATGTGAATGAAGAAGGTTCAAAAATTAGAAATTCTTCCTTATATGGTAAGGCTGGTAGCAATGTTAATTTTATCAACTGCAAGACCGATACAATTCAAATTAGAACGTATGAACGCGGTGTAGAAGCAGAAACTTTAGCCTGTGGAACAGGAGTTACAGCGGCCGCTTTAGCAGCACATCATCAAGGTTATATTAACAAAACATCCATTCCTGTTCAAGCAGTGGGTGGTGATTTAAAAGTGGATTTTAAGTGGAACGATTTAGAGCAGACCTATGAGGACATTTGGTTAACAGGTCCTGCAAAGTTTGTTTTTCAAGGAAAAATAGCATGCTAACACTTTCAGGTGAATATATTCAATTAAGAGCTTTAGAACCAGAAGATATAGACTTTCTTTTGGCTTTAGAAAACAACGAAGATTTATGGCATTTAAGTTATACCAATAAGCCGTTTTCTAAACACTTATTAATGCGTTATATTGAAAATGCTAATCAGGATATCTATCAAGCTAAACAGCTTCGTTTAGTGATTTCAGATTCCTATAAAAAACCTCTGGGCTTAATTGATTTATATGATTTTGATTTTTTAAACAAACGCGCGGGGGTAGGTATTGTGATAGATGTGAACCATAGGCGAAAAGGTTATGCCCTTGAGGCGCTTCAATTGGTTTCTAAATATGCTTTTTATAGGCTTGAACTACACCAATTGTTTGCTTCTATTAATGAAGGCAATACTTCTAGCGAAAAACTCTTTCAAATGGCTGGTTTCATAAAAACCTCTACAAAAAAAGAGTGGAATTATATCAACAAAAAGTTTTATGATGAATACTTTTACCAAAAAATAAATCATGTATATTAGACGTATTTTATTAGCTATATCCATTATAGGATTATTTGTAATGGCTTTTTTGAGCTACCAAATTTACCAAGCTATTCTTGGACCAAATACAAGTTTTGAAGAAGAGGAAGTGTATATTTATATTTCTTCTCAAGATACGTATGAAGATGTTTTTCAAGGTTTAAAACCTTACTTAAACAATATGAAAAGTTTTCATCAGGTAGCAGAGAAAAAGAGATACCCTCAAAATTTAAGAGCTGGAAAGTACAGAATTACCAAAGGAATGAATAATAATGAAATAGTGAATTCATTACGTGTACACAATATTCCCGTTCAACTAAAGTTCAATAACCAACATCATCTTCCGCTTTTAGCCGGAAAAATTGCTCAACAAATTGAAGCAGATAGCACATCCTTACTAGCTTCATTTTATGACGAAGAATTTCTACAATCCAATCAACTTACAAAAGAAAATGTAATTAGCATTTGTATTCCAAATA
>JAIUMH010000020.1 GCA_022565635.1 Flavobacteriaceae bacterium
TGGATGTTCTTATTGAATTAAATAAATTTATTAATCAGTTTTAAACAGCAATCTACTTTACTTTTTTAGTCCGCAATATCCAAATATTACCTCATAAAAAAGTTCGTATTTTACTATTTAAAACAGTTCCTGTCTAACAAGCGCACGCAGGCAGGTTGACAAAGTGAGAATAGTCGAACTCAGGTTCTTAACAATACTAATAGAAAAAAAGCGGTTAAGTCTAAGTTAAAAAACCCTTTTGTTTATTGAAATTTCAAATAAAAAAGGATATTTGGAATAAAAAGAGGATATGGCAGATTACTATGAATCAAAAGATTTGAGAAACTTTGGAAAGATTACTGAATGGAGTAAAGAGTTAGGGGATAAATTTTTTGACTACTATTCTACAGTTTTTGAAGAAGGTCAACTTTCTGGTAGAGAAAAATCGTTAATTGCTTTGGCAGTGGCTCACGTTGTAAAATGCCCTTATTGTATAGATGCCTACACCAAAGATGGACTTGAGCGTGGTATCACCAAGGAAGAGATGATGGAGGCCGTTCATACGGGAGCCGCTATGGAAGCTGGAGCCAACTTAGTTCATGCAACACAAATGATGAAAAAATACAAAAAGTTAAGTCATTAATATGGCCACAAAATCACTTAAAGCAAGAGAAAAATTAATTGCAAAAGCGGAACAACAACTCAATTATCTTGAGGGTGGAATATTTAAGGATGAGCTACCTACTTTTGATGAAAAAATAAAATTATTTCAACAATATCCTTTACAACCAAATTCTCTTGAAGTCTTACAGATTAATTTAGGGTACATGTGTAACCAAGTTTGTGATCATTGCCATGTAGATGCTGGCCCTGATAGAAAGGAAATAATGACCCAAACCACTATGCAAACATGTTTAAAAGTGATTCAAAATACAGGAGCACATACCTTAGATTTAACAGGTGGAGCACCAGAAATGAATCCGCATTTTAGATGGTTTGTAGAAGAAGCTTCTCAAGCGGGAATAAAAGATTTTATTGTACGCTCCAACTTAACTATTATTGAAGCAAATAAAAAATATCACGATTTACCAGATTTTTTCAAAAAAAATAACATACATGTGGTAAGCTCAATGCCTCATTGGACAGAAGAAAAAACAGACCAACAACGTGGCAAAGGTGTATTTAGCAAATCGATTAAAGCCTTATTAAAACTTAACCAAGTAGGATATGGTATGCCTGGTTCAAGCTTGAAACTAGACTTAGTTTATAATCCTTCAGGCGCTTTCTTGCCGAGCAATCAAGAGGCTATGGAAAAAAGCTTCAAAGAAAAACTGCTGAAAGAATTTGGTATTCATTTTAATAGTCTTTTTGCTATCACTAATTTACCTATTTCACGTTTTTTAGATTACTTAATTGCTTCAGACAATTACGAAGATTACATGTATAGCTTAGTAGAAGCTTTCAATCCAGTAGCCGTAGAAAATGTAATGTGTAGAAATACACTATCTGTAAGTTGGGATGGATATTTATACGATTGTGATTTTAATCAAATGTTAGAAATGAAAATTGACTCACCAAGGCAACATATTGAGAATTATAATGAATCTGAAATTCAAAATAGGTACATCAAAACACATCAACACTGTTATGGTTGCACAGCAGGAGCAGGAAGTTCTTGCCAAGGAAACATCACCTAACTTGCAATTGGTTTTTAATTAATTACAATGGCTCAAGTAAAACATGGAATAGTTCTATTATTTTTGCTAAAATTGGCTTCAGTACAAGCACAATCAATTGATGATGCTTTATCAAAGTACTTAAAAAATGACGTGCCTACTCTACAAATTAATGAATTAAAGACTAGTTTTGAAGAATATCTGCTATTAGATGCCAGAGAATATGATGAGTATATAGTGAGCAAAATTGAAGGAGCAATTTTTGTTGGACATTCAAATTTTAAAATAGAAGAAATTCAAAAAATGAACCTCTCAAGGAAGCAGAAAATTGTTGTGTATTGCTCTATTGGAGTAAGGTCTGAGGAAGTAGCTAGAAAGATTCAGCAACAAACACCCCATCAAGTATACAATCTCTATGGAGGGATTTTTGAATGGAAAAATCAGTTGAACCCTATTTATGACCAAAATAACCGAATTACGGAAAAGGTACACGCTTATTCTAAAAAATGGAGTAAGTATTTGAAGAATGCAGAAATCATTTATTAATGGAAAAGCAGTTGTTGTTGATATTTACTAAAAATCCTGAGTTAGGAAAATGCAAAACCCGCTTAGCTAAGAGTATTGGTAATGAAAAAGCATTGTTTGTTTACCGACATCTGCTTCAACATACCGCTAAGGAAGTTAGCAAAACAAAATCAGACATTGCTTTATTTTACAGTAATTTTGTTGATAAAAACGATCTGTGGCCCAACAATTATCACAAAAAAATTCAAGTTGAAGGTCATTTAGGTAAAAAAATGAAAGATGCTTTTCAGTGGGGATTTAATCTAGGCTTCAAAAAAGTATGTATTATTGGTACTGATTTGCTGAGCTTAGAAGCAAAAGACATTCATGAAAGCTTCAAATTATTAGATAGAAATGAGATTGTTCTTGGCCCAGCAGAAGACGGAGGTTATTATTTAATGGCTATGAAAAAACTTTATGAAGAAGCTTTTTTGAATAAAGCATGGAGTACATCTTCGGTGTTAGAACAAACCATAAAAGATTTACCCCCTCTCAAAATAGGGTATTTAAAGACCAAAAATGATATTGATACGTTTGAAGATTTAAAGAAATCTGATTTTGATTTAAGCCTGATTGATCTTTAAAAAATCAGCAGTTCTAAAGGAGAGTTATACAAATTACTGTTTTAAATTACTGTAAGAGAAAATGATGAACTCTTAAAAGATTTATTATCAAATTGAATTTTACTACATTAGCCTCTCAATAACTACTAAATAAAAACAATCATTAAATCGGCTTACAATAGTAAACTTACAAATGCTTCATATGAAGTGTAAAAATTTACAAACAATAAATGAATATACTATACAGAAAATTATAAATTCATTTAAAATATTATAATTTAAGTATCATATTATCAATATTATGATTAACAAACGTTTGCTTATTAAAAATCTTTTGGCTCATAATGACGAAAACAGTTTTTATGACAAAAAACTACGTTTGGATTTAAGCAATCAAGAAGGCAAGGCAAAATTTTTAAAACACGTATGTAGTCTTTCTAACACCAATCCTAAAAACAATGCCTTTCTAGTTATTGGCGTTAGAGACGATGATAACGAAATTGTAGGAGTTGATTTTTTTGATGATTCTAAAATTCAAAATTTAGTTAATGCATATTTAGATAACCCGCCGATTATAGCATATGAAAACATTCCATTTCCTCATCTTCATCAAAAAAAAGTAGTAGGCCTAGTTAGCATAAGACCTAAAAACGATTTTAGTATTTGTTCTCTCAAAAAAAATATTTGGAAATACTATGGAGGAACAGTTTTTATGCGAGAAGGAAGCGTGAGCAAACCAAAAGTATTTGATATTGAAATTAAATCGATTAATGAAGAAGTAGTTAAAACCATAGAAAAGCATTCTAGAAACACCATAAAATACACTCTGGATAATGTGTTTGAGTTTATAGAAAACAACCATAATTACCAACCAAAATACGAGGTTTTTAAAGAATACTTTGTTTTATGTTGGGCAGGCAAAAAAAAGCACGTAAACGGCAAAAACCTATACTCAAGAGTTAATATTGAACTAATCAACGAACAAGTAAAGTTATTTTACTCTAATTATGACGAAGTTGAAATTGAAATTGAAGAAAACAACTTTAAAATATTAGAATACGTACATTTAGGATTAGAAAAAGATTTTAAGTATTATCCGCTTGAAAAAGTACGCATTGAGTTTAGGAATAATATGGCTTATGAAATAACTTCAGAAGTGGTTTTTGAGCCCCCTAAATTTGACAAAAAAACCTTATATCATTTTTACAATATCAATAACTCTATTTTTGAAAAAATGAAAAATAATGAACGTTTAAATACAGATGAAAAAGAGTCTTTGCTCAATTTGCCCTCACTTTATTTAATCTGTTATTTAAATGGTTTCAAAAAAGCTTTGAAACTTTTAGAAGAAGTAAAGCCCTATTTAAAGAAGTACAGCCTTCAAGCCTATCAGAGACAAAAAGAAAAAATTCGAATTTTAAGAAAACTTAGATATAATTAAAGTTGGTTTCTATTTACTTTGTTGTAAAAAATAAATATGAAAAGAAGATTTGCTATTGGTGATATTCATGGTGGACTAAAAGCCTTAAAGGCACTTATAAAGATGCTTGAGGTAGAAGAAGATGATCAGCTTATTTTTTTAGGAGATTACGTAGATGGCTGGTCAGAATCTGCTGAAGTAATTTCATACCTAATTGAACTCCAACATCACTATAGCTGTATTTTTATCAGGGGTAATCATGATGATTTAGTAGCAAACTGGTTAAAAACTGGTCAATCTAATGCCAAATGGTTAGAACACGGTGGTGAAAGCACTCAACTTTCTTATAAAAACAAATCTCAAACTTTAAAAAAGCTACACATTAACTTCCTTGATGATCTTGTTAATTATCATATTGATGAACAAAACAGACTCTACTTGCATGCGGGTTTTGCTAATCTGCATGGACCAAAAATGGAGTTTTATAACAACACCGTTTATTGGGATAGAACATTGTGGGAGATGGTAATGGCTATGGATTCAAATTTAGAGCCCGAGCATCCTAGGTATCCAAAGCGCTTACAACTTTTTAATGAAATTTATATAGGCCACACCCCAACAACAAGAATCAATCAAGACGTACCAGTAAATTTTGCTAATGTATGGAATATTGATACTGGAGCGGCTTTTAAAGGGGCATTAACCGCTATTGATGTTGACTCTAAAGAGATTTTTCAAACACCGCCAGTGTACACCTTCTACCCTTCTGAGAAAGGAAGAAATTAGACGGCTTCCATTTCAGAAATTATAACTTATAAATAGCTAATTACAAAATTTCAATACACATCCATAAGCCTTACTTTCAAAGTTTTAAAGCAAACAAGTAATGACAACAATAGATTTTACGCAAAAACATTTACAAGTAGATAGCCGATCTATAAAAAACTGCCTTCAATTACTTCAAGAGGGAGCAAGCATTCCATTTATAGCTCGATACAGAAAAGATGCTACAAATGGTCTTGATGAAATTCAAATAGAACAAATTCAAAAACTGAATTTAGAGTTCTTAAATCTATTAAAAAAGCAGAAAAGTATCCAAAAAACCATTGAGGAAAGAGGCAAGTTAACTCCCGAGTTAAAAAATAAAATTGAATCTTGTTTTGATCCTTTAGCTTTAGAAGACTTGTATTTACCCTTTAAAAAAAGCAGACAGACCAAGGCAGAGAAGGCAAAAAAAATGGGTTTAGAGGGATTGGCTAAAATCATCATGGCTCAAAATTCTAACTCTATTGAAGCTGTGGCAAAGAAATTTGTAAAGGGCGAAATAAAAAATGTAGAAGAAGCTATTGAAGGAGCTCAATTTATTATGGCAGAATGGATGAACCAACACCAAGGACTGCGTAAAGCATTAAGAAAAAAATTTAAGGTTAATGGAATTTTAAAAGCTAAGCTTAAAGATAAAGAGAAAGATAAGGAGGGGAAATTTAAAGATTATTACACTTTTCAAAAACCACTAAGAGAGATTCAGTCTCATCAATATTTAGCTCTTCATCGGGCCACAAATATGGGAATTATATCCTTTCAATTAAGTATTGATAAAAATGAAGCAGAAGCATTGGGAAGACGGTTTTTTATTCAACAAGAGTCTTTATCAAAATCGTACCTTGAACAAGCCTTTCAGGAAGCCTATAAACGGCTACTAAAACCTTCGTTAGTGAACGAAAGTTTAAAATTAAAAAAAGAAGAGGCCGATGAAAAGGCTATTGAAATATTTAGCAAAAATTTACGTCAATTACTATTGTCTCCACCTTTAGGTCAAGCCAAGGTTTTAGCTATAGACCCAGGATACAAATCCGGTTGTAAGATAGTTTGTTTAAATGCTAACGGAGAATTAGAACACAATGAAACAATTTATCCTCATCCACCTCAAAAGCAAGTCAATTTAGCTATTAAAAAACTAAAATTTTTAACTGAAGCGCATCAAATTGAAGCTTTTGCTATAGGTGATGGTACGGCAGGAAGAGAAACGCTACAACTCATTAAAAATACAACATTCTACAAAAAAACTCCCACTTATCTAATCAATGAAGATGGAGCTTCAGTATATAGCGCAAGTAGCTTAGCTAGAAAAGAGTTTCCTTCCTATGATGTAACTGTGAGAGGAGCTGTTTCTATTGGTAGAAGGCTAATGGATCCCTTAGCAGAATTGGTTAAAATTTCACCCGCTTCCATTGGTGTGGGCCAATATCAACATGAAGTAGATCAAAAAAAATTAGCCGAAGCATTAGAGCGGGTGGTAATTTCATGCGTAAATCAAGTAGGGGTTGAAATTAATACAGCTTCTGAACACTTGTTGAGTTACATCTCAGGTTTAGGACCAGCATTGGCTAAAAACTGTATTGATTACAGGAATAAAATAGGAGGCTTTAGTTCAATTGAAGAATTAAAAAAAGTACCACGCTTAGGCGAAAAGGCTTTTGAACAAGCATCTGGTTTTCTTAGAGTAAAGCGGTCTAAAGAAATACTTGATCAAACTGGCGTGCACCCAGAATCCTATAAATGGGTTGAACTAATAGCCAAGCAACAAGGTTTAAGTAAGGAAGGGTTAATCAAGCAGAAGCTACTTTTAAATGAATTAAAGGCGAAAGATTTTCCAGCTTTAGATGCCTATACTTTTAACCAGATTATTGAAGAACTTAAAAAACCGGGAAGAGATCCAAGAGCAAAGATTGTACAATCGCAAATAAATAGGGATGTTAACAGCATAAACGACTTAAAAATTGGACAAATACTTACTGGCAAAATCAGTAACATTACTCAATTTGGTGCCTTTGTAGATTTAGGCATAAAGGAAAATGGGTTAATACATAAATCTAATTTGGCTAATTATTTTGTAAAACAAGTCAATGAAGAAGTGAGCCTGAACCAACAAGTTAGGGTTGAAATAATTTCCTTGGATGAAAACCGAAAAAGAATTGGTTTGAAAAGACTTAGTGATTAAAAACTAATCTCCTAAAGTAACTTTAACAACATATCCTATGCTCTCTAAAATGACCCAACATTGGTTTCCTGAAATATATTTTACTTTTCCTTTTTGCCCCTCAAAACCCAGTTCACTAAGGTCAATTTTTTGACCAGGAATTATTTTTTCGGTTTCAGCTTTTAAGGTTTTGGATGAGGACAATGATTCTTTCAACGCTTGAACTTCTTCTTCAGTAACCACTGCTGGTTCTTTAGACCAATAAAGAAAACGTACTGCAGATGGATTATCAAAAACATGATTTTTTTGAGAAAACTTAATGTTGACCAACACCATAGATGGTAAGACAGGTACTTGAACTTTTTTCTTTCTATCTGACCACTTTCTTACTTCAGTACGGGTGGGGCAATACGCCTCTATACCTTGTTCGCTTAGACGTTCAGCTAATTTTTTTTCAGCATTTGGACGTGAATAAAGAACGTACCACTTTCTTTCTTCTTTGGGTATTTTTTTCAATGGATTGTTTTAGAAGCAAACTTAGTTATAATATTAAAATTATAAAACAATCAGCAATTTTTTATTTTTAACCTGTAAAACGAAAACTTATGATAAAATAATCTCCTAAGTTAGTGGGTACTATATTCCACTGATGCATTTTTTGGTCTATGTAAATTAGTAGCTTTGACAGTTTTTTAAACTGATGTACTTTTTGGAAGTTAACAGAAGGAAAAGCAAAGCCCAAACTCTCTACTTTAAGCAATTGAAATTCATCTCCCATTTTTTCTTTTATTTGATGGGGTGTATAATAAAAAGTTTGTACCCTCCCTCCTTCAACATTGGCAATAACACCATTTTTATTGAATCTTCTAAAAGCTAAATTAAAATCTCCCTTTAAGGCATATAACCATTCCCATGGATAATAGCGCCCCAGAACACATAAACTTACCACAGCATTAGGTTGAAGTAATTTTTTGAACTTACAAAAAGTATCTTCTGGTTGAGACACGCAATTGAAACCGCCAAAATTTGAAAAAATATAATCGAATTTTTGTGGCTGAAGCGCAAGTATATTTTCAAAATCTAAAAGTTGAAAAGTCAGATTATTTAACTTTAATTCCTCTTTTTTCTGTTTGACATAAGCTGATGAAGATTGAGCAATATCGGTAGCTAAAACCTGATTTCCTTGTTGTGCAAAATAGGACGCGTCTATTCCACTGCCACAATTTAACTCTAAGATGGAAGAATTGGGGGAAATAAATTGTTCTACATGACGGTACACGCATTTTCTCATATATTGATCAACCCATGAAAGCCGATTCAATTCTTCATAATTTTTATAAATAGCAGAGAACCCCTTATCAACCTGATCTTTTTGTGTATTAAATTTCTTCATGTAAATTACAAATCGTTAAATTCAGTTACTTTATCAAAATAACTACTGGGAATATAATATAACAATTTGGATATCGATTTAAGCTGTTTAAAACTTAAGTTATTAGGTTGCAAAAAAGCCTTTTTCAATTGGTCTAAGCCCTGTTGTTTTCTAAATACCTTGTGTACATAACGCTGAAGTCTTTTGTAGTAAATAGCTTCATAAGTACCTGTGAACATCATATCTAAGTCGTCAGAATCTTTCCAATTGGCTTTGCTTTTTAAATCCTCTTTTACTTTATCGTAAAATTTTGTTCCGGGAAGTGGATAAGAAACAGAAATTCCAATATTATCTGGTAACAATAATTTTACCATATCAATGGTCTTTTTAATGTGCTTTTTTGTTTCCCCTGGATAACCAAATTGGAGAAAAAAAGCAACCTTAACACCACGCTTTTTAAGTAATTCAGTGGCTTTATAAATATCCTCAATTTGCGTACCTTTATCCATAGCATCAAGGATTTCTTGAGCACCGCTTTCAGCTCCTAACCAAACTTCTTCAAGTCCAGAATTGGCAAGTACATCAATTGTATCTTCTTTAAGCAGCAAATCTACTCTACTCTGTATATAATAACTAATCTTTAGTTGGCGTTCATTAAGAAGTTCCCCAAATTTTTGAACCCAGCCTGGCTTCAAACCAAAAATATCATCACACATCCAAAACCGGTTTACACCAAAGTCATGGTACAATTTTTCAATAATAGATACAATATATTCTGGAGAATGCGCATTGTATCGATTTCCATAGATGGGTTTAGCACACCAATTACATTTATAAGGACATCCACGAGTAGTAGCAATATTAAGGCTAAATTTTTCTTTTGAATTACTCCAAATTGATCGATACTCATCAACATTAATCAAATCCCAATTAGGCATTGGAAGCGAGTCTAAATCTCTGAGTACTGGACGTCTTGGGTTAGCTTGAATTTCATTCGTATCATTCTTGTATGCAATTCCTTTACAATTGGACAAATCTGATTGCGTATTCAACAAATCTAGGGTTTCAAGTAAACTTTCTTCAGCTTCACCTAATAACACAACATCAGCACCTTGATTCAGGTACATTTCATAATGATCAGTACTATCAGAGCTTGAAACTAAAGTTTGAATAGACCTTTTTTGAGATAACGACAACATAGAAAAACAAGCCTCGCGCATAACAGTCAGACACATTTTAGTAAGGTAATTAAAACCATCGTCATAAATCACTAAATAACCAGGATTGAATTCATTTAATGTAGCTTGAATTGCATTTGCGTTATCTACTAAATTGTTATCAAAAAACCTAACATCATAACCCTGATCTTCTAAAGAAGAAGCGGCATATAAGGTTCCTAAAGGAGGGTATGGCATTTGATTTTTCCATTGTTTGTGATCAAACCGATAAAAATAAGTGTTACAAATGAGAACTTTAGGCATATTCATTTTCGAATTTAATGTTGAATTTCTTACCATACATTTGATATTTTTTATTTAACTCATCAATCACTTTTTTTTGATAGTTATCAGGGTGATGTTTTGAAATATTCTTTGAACTTTTAAACGCAATTTTTCTTTCTTCTTTAGAAAGGTGTCTAAACTTTTTATGCCAAAACTTAGTAGTAATTAATTTAAAGAACCACTCGCTAATCCTGATTTGAGGGCTGAAAAAAATTTCTAAACATTTCTTTAGTGAAGATTTTGGTTGGTCTAACTCATCCGTAAACAAATCTTGATTAGGATAAAATTCTTTAACCCATTTGTTTTTGATATAAAATTCATTAAACAGTTGGTGATTTGTAACAGGAATTAAGGTGACTAATTCGGTGGCTGTAAACCTGTTTTTCTCTTCAATTTCTAGGGCGTTTTCGGTAATAAAGTAGTTCACACAAAAGAACTTTTTACTATTGAGTAAAAATATTTTTTTAAAAGCAATAAGTAAGGTTCTACATGTCCAAAGCGAATTTTTGCTTGTTATAATAAAATAATCAGCATCAGAACTTGGGTTGAACCTACCTTTAGAAAGTGAACCAGAAATACCAACACCTTTTACAAAAGGAAAATACCTGTGAATAAATTTTGCGCGTTTTACTGCCTTTAGCATGGCTTTTTCAGCAAATTGATTCTCTTGAATTCGTTGTTGAATACAACTGCATGCAGATTCATTACTCATGTAAAAATCACCTTTGTTAATAAGAATACCTTGGTCTACAGCTTGATGAACTTGCTGTTTTGTTATTTCCAAACTTGGGCAATCAGAAAACAGATGGATCTCTTCTATAGTAAGAGGATGATTGAAAATAGAAAAATAAAGTAAAGGTCTTAAGCAATTCATGCTTTTTTACTGTAAATCTAATACATATACGCAAAAGACACATTTCAATTTATGTCAACATTAAGTTAATTGCCAGTTGATCAACAACAAAAAAGCCATTTCTAAGAAGAAATGGCTTTTTTAATACGCAATATAAATTTTAATTAAGAGCATCGGCTCCAGCAACAATTTCAAGAATTTCATTGGTAATTGCCGCTTGTCTTACTTTGTTATAAGAAAGTTTGAGATCATCTCTTAATTCAGTAGCATTATCAGTAGCTTTATGCATTGCAGTCATTCGAGCACCATGTTCAGAAGCAATCGAATCTCTTATGGCTTTATACAGATGCATTTTTAAAGCTTTGGGGATTAAATCATTAATGATCTCTTCGTGATTAGGCTCATAAATATAATCTGAATTGGCTTGTTTTTCACCACTTTCAGAATTAGTGTTTTCTAAAGGCAGTAGTTGCTCAGCTTTTACCACTTGCATACCTGCATTAATGAAGTGATTATAAATCACCACAATTTTATCATAAGTTCCAATAGTATAATCATTCATATAAAGCTGCATTAAGTCAGCAATATTTTCATAACTAGGATCATTTAATAATTCGTCGTGATCACCATCTATAATGTAGCTTTTGTTTTCTAGAACTTCGTGAGCTTTTTTTCCAACGGTTGACAAAGCAATGTTTTGGTCTTTATATTCACCAATTGCTAAAGATTTTACCTTTTTAACAATGTTGGAATTAAAAGCACCGGCAAGCCCTTTATTAGATGACACTACAACAAAAAGAACATTTTTCACCTCTCTAACTTCAGTAAGTGGGTTATTGAGTTTAGATGTATCTGTATTGTCATTCAAATCACGAAGCAACTCAGAAAGCTTTTCAGCAAAAGGACGCATTTTAGTGATCACGTCTTGAGCTTTACTCAATTTAGCAGCAGATACCATTTTCATGGCACTGGTTATCTGCATAGTTGAGCTAACCGAGCTAATTCTATTTCTTAATTCTTTTAAATTTGCCATATTTAGTTATAATAAGTTAGGCAATAGTTTTTATTCCTCTACTTTATACTTTGAAGCTACTTCTGAAGCGGCTTTTTCTAGCACAGTAGTAATGTCATCGTTAATCTTACCAGACTTTAAAACATCTAATTCATCTCTATGATTAGCATTTAAATAAGTCAAGTAATCATGTTGAAAGTCTTTTACTTGTTCAACAGGAACATCTCTAAGTAAATTTCTAGTACCCGCATAAATAACAGCTACTTGATTTTCTACTGGGAAAGGATCAGACTCTGCTTGTTTCAGCAACTCAACATTTCGCTTACCTTTTTCAATGGTGTTTAATGTAGCAGGATCTAAATCAGAACCAAATTTAGCAAAAGCTTCAAGTTCTCTATATTGCGCTTGATCAAGTTTTAATGTACCGGCAACCTTTTTCATTGATTTAATTTGGGCAGAACCACCCACACGAGACACAGAAATACCTACATCAATAGCAGGACGAACACCCGAGTTAAATAAATCTGAAGTTAAGAAGATTTGTCCATCTGTAATGGAAATTACGTTGGTTGGGATATAAGCTGAAACGTCACCTGCTTGAGTTTCGATAATTGGCAAGGCTGTTAAGGAGCCTCCTCCTTTAACCTTACCTTTAAGAGATTCTGGCAAGTCATTCATTTCTGAAGCAATCTTATCATCGTTAATTATTTTAGCAGAACGCTCTAATAATCTAGAGTGAAGATAAAATACGTCACCAGGGTAAGCTTCACGTCCTGGAGGTCTTCTTAGCAATAAAGAAACCTCACGATAAGCAACAGCTTGCTTAGACAAATCGTCATATATAATAAGCGCTGGTCTTCCCGTATCTCTAAAATACTCACCTATTGCGGCACCAGCTAAAGGAGCATAAACTTGCATTGGAGCTGGATCTGATGCGTTGGCAGCTATTATTGTAGTGTAAGCTAAAGCACCTTTTTCTTCTAGTAAGTTAGCAATACCTGCAACAGTTGAAGCTTTTTGTCCAACAGCCACATAAATACAATAAACAGGCTCACCTGCATCATAAAATTCTTTTTGATTTAAAATGGTATCAATACAAACCGCAGTTTTACCAGTTTGACGGTCACCAATAACTAATTCACGCTGTCCTCTTCCTACAGGCACCATTGCATCAATAGACTTGATACCTGTCTGCATTGGTTCTGTAACTGGCTCACGGTAAATTACACCTGGTGCTTTTCTTTCAATTGGCATTTCAAAGGTTTCTCCTTTAATAGGACCTTTTCCGTCAATTGGCATTCCTAATGTATCAACAACTCTTCCTACTATACCTTCTCCAACTTTAATAGAAGAAATTCGTTTAGTTCGTTTTACAACATCACCTTCATTTACTTCAGTAGAAGAACCTAAAAGCACAACCCCTACGTTATCATCTTCAAGGTTAAGAACCATTCCGTTCATTCCACTTTCAAACTCAACAAGCTCTCCGTATTGCACATTAGACATTCCGTAAACGTTGGCAATACCATCACCAACTCGTAATACAGTTCCTACTTCATTTAAACTTGCCTCAGAATTAGTTTCTGAAAGTTGTTTCTTCAAAATTGCTGATACCTCAGCAGGTTTTATTTCTGCCATAACTCTTTATCTTAAACAGGTAGTTATACCAATTTTAATTAACTAATTGTGTTTTAAATTTATTTAATTTTCCAGACACACTTGCATCATACTGGAGATCATTGATAGTCAAAATGAAACCTCCTAAAATTGAAGGATCAACTTCTGTTTTAATGTCCACATGATTCCCCGTTAACTGATTCACTTTTTGTTGAATTTGTTGTGCCAACTCAGTTGTCATTTCATTAGCTACAACAACTTTTGCGCGCTGTATATTATTATTTAACTCATAAAGCTTAACAAAAGCATCTGCTACCATACCCAACAAACCAATTCGTTTATTTTCAAGAAGAGTATCTAACAAGTTTGATGTAAGAGAATTTACATTTTTGAACACTTCTTTTAAAATTGACTCCTTTTTGTTAGCAGGAATAACGGGGCTTGTAATTATTGCTTTTAACTCTTTATGTTGGGTAAGTATTTGACTTACCAATCTCATATCATCACAAATGTCAACAACAACTGAAGATTCATCTGCAATAGCATAAATAGCTTTGGCGTATATGTGTGCTGCTTTACTCATTTGATAGCTTAGTTTAACTTCACATCTTTCAACATTTGCTCAACCAATTGACGTTGTGCCTTATCGTCTTTAAGATTCTGTCCTAATATTTTTTCTGCAATATCTATAGAAAGAGACGCTACTTCAGATTTAATCTCAACCAAGGCTGCCTTTTTATCAGCTTCTATAGCCTCTTGAGCCTTAGCAACAATTTGAGCGGCTTTTTGCGTAGCCTGAGTATTCGCTTCTTCTAGCATTCGCTTTTTAGCTGCTTGAGCTTCTTTAAGCATTTGGTCACGCTCAATCCTAGCTTCATTAAGCATGTCTTGATTTTTTTCCTGAAGATGCATTAATTCTTTCTTAGCGTCTTCTGCCGCATTAATTGAATCATTAATACTATCTTCTCTTTCTTTTATTCCTTGAAGAATAGGTTTCCAAGCAAATTTACCTAATAAAAAAACCAATATAACAAGCACAACAACCTGCCAGAAAAACAGACCAAACTCGGGTTTAATTAATTCCATATCTTGTATTAAATTTTAACTTTTTGAAAAATAATTCTACTCATCTCTGCCAACCGCAAAGACGAGTAGAATAAAAATTAATTACTTTAAAACACCTAATAAAGCAGCAACCACTCCAAAAAGAGCTACTCCTTCAACAAGTGCCGCCGCAATAATCATTGCTGTTTGAATTTTAGAAGCAGCTTCTGGTTGTCTTGCAATAGCTTCCATTGCAGACCCACCAATTTTACCAACTCCTAAACCTGCTCCAACAACTGCTAATCCAGCACCTAAAGCGGCTAATCCTACATATAACATTTCCATAGTAAATAAATATTAAAAATTAAAATTAATGATGTTCATGTTCTTCAACCGCCATACCTATAAACAAGGCAGACAGCATAGTAAAAATAAATGCTTGAAGAAAAGCAACCAACAATTCCAAAACACTAATAAATAGCGCAAACGGAACTGAAACTAAAGAAACTCCAGCACTTGATAAAATAAAAATCAACCCCAACAAACTAAGTACAATAATATGACCCGCTGTGATGTTTGCAAAAAGACGAATCATTAATGCAATAGGCTTTATAAACATTCCTACCAATTCGATAGGAGCTAGCAAAATTCTAACAGGAACAGGAACACCTGGCATCCAAAAAATATGTTGCCAATAGTCCTTTGTTCCATTAAATATCATGAGTACCAAAGTAAATAAACCTAAAGCAATGGTTACCGATATACTTCCAGTAACATTAGCGGCACCAGGCAACAAACCAAGTAAATTTGTAATCCAGATGAAGAAAAACACCGTAAGCAAATAAGGCATAAATTTCATGTATTTCTTACTCCCTATTTGCGGCTTAGCAATCTCATCTCTTACAAATATAACTAGCGTTTCTAAAGCATTATTTAAGCCCTTTGGTGCTTTATGAGATTTCTTGTAATGTTTAGCTAATCTAGGAAAAAGCAAAAACAAAACAATAACTGTCAAAAATATTGAAGCCACATTTTTTGTAATAGACAAGTCCAGAGGTCTTACTGCATTTTCTGGATAATGGTTTTCATCAAAAGCAAGACTAGACTCACCATCATTCAAAACATAGGCTTTTTCGTGATAGTTAACAACTCTCTGCCCGTTATTTTCAACCACAACCTCACCATTAGAATCATGATGAAATTCACTAGACATAAATGTAATCCAACCTTGATCAGTTTTTAGTATAACAGGCAATGAAAGCGAAACTGAGGTTTCTCCAACATCTAAAAAATGCCAATCATAAGAGTCTTGTATATGATGCATAATCATATCCGTTGGATTGAAATCCGAAGAATCGTCACCTGCGTAAGCATCGGAAACACCCCATACAAAAACTGAAACTAGAAGAAAAATTCTTAAAAAAGGACTTGCTAACATAGTTAATAACTACTTAAAATTATTACTCGAAATTTCGTGCAAATGTAGCTTATATAAAATTAATAAAACACGCTTTTATTGAATTTTTTTTTACAATTATTAGATTCTATAATTCAAAGGTTTTATATAATCAAGAAACACAAATAATCAATTATTATTCAGCTGATTAACTAGTCGTACTGAAAAGACTGCTTCGTAAGTTAAAAAAATAAAATACGGAATAAAAAAAAGCATTAAATCTGCAAATACTGGTTTTGGATCGTCAATAAAGCTAGGTACTAAAAACAAAATGCTTGCTAATCCCTTAAACAGCAACAACCCCATAAATGCAAATCCTACATACTCTTTAAAATGTTGTCCTATTAAATTTAATACGCTTACAACAGCAAAAGTGGTTAGTAAAAAGAAAAGAAAAACTGAATAAACAGAATAAAAGAAATTGAACAAAAAATAATCTACAAAAAGCCCTAATATAGTGAGCAGTAAATTTATAAGTAATAAAATCACAAATTGTTTAAAGTAAAGGTTTTTCATCTAAATATATCTCTGTTGTTTATATGAATAAAATAATAAAGTAATCAATTAAATATGTTATATGCGATAATCTAAATAACATGAAGATTATATGTGATATATTTTATGGAAATTGAGTCCTAAAAGCGATACATCAACTCCATATTTACTTATAGTGATTCCTAAAAATCGTAATACAATCAATCCTCTAAATACCTTTTTAAGGAAGTAATTACTTGTATTAATGCCACAAATACACCTAATAAAGAAAAAACAACTGTAAAGAGAGGAAAGTCAGAATTTCTGTTATCATCTATGTAAATTCCAAGCCAAATACTTCCACCTATGATGATTAGCATCTGTAGCGCTATACCTGAAAAATACATCCAGTTTTTAAGCGGTTTTTTCTTTTCTTCCTGATTGTTTTCTTTCTTCATTTAAACTTTTTACACCCTTCATTTTACATGTAGCATTAAAAACAGCTCCTGGTTCAACCGAAAGTTTTTCTGTTTCAACCTCTCCCTCAATGTGGGCTGTAGCTCGTAAACTCAAAACACTAGATATCTTCAATTGTCCTGAGAATTTACCCTCAAAATCAGCGCTTTCGCAAGTAATAGTCCCTTCAACATATCCAGTCTCACCGACCACTACTTTGCCTGCGGTATGAATGTTACCTATTACCTGACCTTCAACTCTAAACCCTCCTTTTGACTCAATATCACCTTTAATAATAGTTCCTTGAGCAATTTTATTTTGTTCTTTAGTCAAATCCACGGTGTCTTTTTTTTTCTCTTTAAACATATTTTATTGATTTTCAAGGTACGAATTTAAGGATTTATAAATTTGTATCTTGGTATAATTTTGTTTTTCTACACTAAAATATTCCCAATCTTTGCTTGTAAAGCCTTTTTCCTTAAGTACATCACCTAAGCCTTCTGCTCCAAGCTTACTAGACAAATTACGCACAACTAGAAATCTAATTTCATCATTGTATAAATCTATTGATGCCTTTAGATGTTCGTAATTAACTTCTTCTAATCCTGCTCTTACATTAGCATAAACCTGTTTCAGAAAATCTTGATCATAGTCTTCTTTTGGAAATATATAGACTAAATTAAATAATTCTTCTTGGCTTTCAGGAACAAATTTATTTTTCCTAGTTTGCTTTTTTGCTTCCTGATACATTTCTTTTGCTTTTTTACCTTCTTTTGTTTGTGAATGGTCTAAAGCTACCTCATCTAACAACTTCAAATAAGACGCATGTCCCTCTAACCTTCCTACAGCCATGGCTTTGAGTATTTTGAATTTAGGCACCATTGCGGTTCCCATTAATTCATCAATCCAAAAATTACACTCATCTATTACATATTCTACATTCTGATTTTGAAATTCTTTGTAAAGTCTTGAATATATACTGTTTGGACTGTTTTCTCCATCTCGCATACTTCTTGGATTGATCAATATCTCAGCGTACCTGCTATCTGGATGTTCATTGATGATGTTATTTTTCCAGAAATTCATCTGCTCCTGATCTTCCAATAGTTTGTAAAGCAGGTATAAATTGTATTTGGCAGGGAGTAATAATTTTTCATCCACCAAGTCAAAATCAACAAGGTTCAAAAATCTATTTTCTGCAAGCTCAAGCTCCTTGAACTTTTCTTTGTAAATCACCCCAAGCTGAAAGTAAGCATAATTCCTATCTCCTTTAATACTGTCTATTACCGCTTCATCTTCAGGAATTTGACTAATATAGGTTTGGGGATCAAATTCTGGTGAACTAAAAAAATCGTCTTCAGACTCTTCTTCTTCCCCATCTCCCTTAGATCGTCCTTTCTTTTTAGGACTAAAACGCCAGTTATCTGCTAACTCAATATCTCCCCATTTGCTTTTAAATTTACCTATACCTGATTTTAGTTTATTCTCGTCATAAAAATGAAATGTTTGCCCTCCTTTATTGCCAACAGCAGAAGCTCCACCAAAGCCAGGAATATCGGGGGATTGTTGAGCAGCCAAACGATCTTGCTTTTTTTGTTGCGCAAATAAGCTTTCTGCTTCTTCTTTTAGCTTTTTGGTGTGTTTTTCGAAATAAAATAATCTTTCTGGATCACTCATATCCACTAGTCGAATAATGCTATCTGTTTCTTGAGCTATCTCTTCATATTTAATAACATCCTCTAAATTATCTCTTTTTTTTCTTATCAGCCGAAACTCTCTTGTACTATCATCAAGGTTGGTTAGCGTTGAATCATAATATGCTCCTGCTGTTTTATAGGATGCCTTATCAAAATAAATTTCAGCTAAGTTGAGATAATTTCTAGAAATCCTGTACTTATTTTCACTTGGTTGGCGCAGGGACTTATTGTAATAATCAATTGCCAAATCTATGGAATCAACTTTTAAAAAATGTTGTGCATATTCAAAATAAAAGTGGTCTAAGTCATGACGATTTTCCCAATCTTTCTCCCATTTTTCAAATTTTTCCTTAACAATAGAATCGTTCTCTGGGCCGTAGTCTTTTATTTTAAATTGCTCTGTTAAAGAATTTACCCAATAGTCTCTTATAGGCCAATAATCACCTTTTGCTCTTCTCTTATAGTCAATTGTTTTCTGAAAATCGGCGTAAGCTGAATCTTTTTCACCCAGTTGATTAAACAACTGTGCTCTTATATATTGCCAGCGTTCTTTTTCTTCGTAGGCTTTTACATTTTCAATAGCAATGGCTAAAGCTTCAATTGCCTGTTGATAATAAGACTGATTTAAAGCTTCGGCGTCTTCATCTTCTTCATCAACTAAATCCAAGTAAATAGCAGCAATAGTCGCATTTATTTCTGCAAGATCTTCAGGCTCAAATTCAGTATTTTCTGCTAAAATAACCTTTAAGTTTTCCAGTGCCAATTCAGGAAAACCCATCCTAAAATTGGTTTTTTCTAACCATATTTCTGCACGTGTTAAAATTTCTGAATTTGGATAATGATTTCTAATGTAGAGAAAAGCGTCTTTTGCAGGAATAAAACGTTGATCAAAATAGCGTGCTTGACCTAAGAGTAAATAGGCTTCATCTATCTGAAAATTATATTCTCTACCGCCCAAGAACATAGAGTGTTTCCTAATTCCCTTAGCGGCTTTATCTTCTGCATTTCCAAAGTGCTCAACCAATGGAACGGTATCATTTCTATCTTCCGGAACTTCTGCCATGCGTTCTATTGGCAAAATATCAAAAAAGTGATCAGGGTGATTTCGCTTTACAACCTCTGCTCCTAATTGCATTTCAATATTACCGTGATAGAGGACATTGTAATAGGTAGTCATGGCATGAAAATTTCTGTTCATAAACTTGTCCTCTTGTGTTGAACAAGCCACAATAGCCATTAATACCATGAGTATAATTGCAAACTTAAAACCCCCTTTTTTCAACATTCAATTACGGCTTATATTCCTATAACTTGTTATTTTATAAAATATTATAATTAGGCAAATGTAAATTATTTGATTTTAATTAAAGCTAACAACTTCTAATATTGCTCCAAACATGTACAAACTTCATACTTCAAGAATCACTTAAAACAACCCATTATTACTAGGCAACTTCAATTGAAAAAATGCAATTCTTAAAAGCTATAAGTAATTCTTTACAGCGTCCAGAGCTTTATCTATTCCATTTGGGTCCTTACCTCCAGCAGTAGCAAAGAAAGCTTGACCGCCACCACCGCCTTGAATGTGCTTACCTAAATCTCGTATAATCTGGCCTGCGTTTAAAGATTTTTCTGTTGCTAATGTTTTGTCTATATAACAAGTTAATAGCGCTTTTCCATTTACATTGGCTCCTAATAGTAAAAACAAATTATCAATTTCACCACCTAATTGAAAAGCTAAATCTTTCATTCCGTTAGCATCTAAATCTACTTTTTCAGCTAAAAAATGAACTCCATTTATTTCTTGAAGCTTAGCTTTTAGGTCAGACTTCAAATTTTTTGCTTGAGCCTTTCTAAGCGCTTCAACCTCTTTTTTGAGAGAGGTATTTTCATCTTGTACAGACTTTAATGCTTTTTTGGGATCCTGGGCATTATTCAGCATTAACTTTAAGTCATCAAATGCCTTTGCTTTTTCGGTTAAATACTCTTTAGCTCCTTCATTAGTAATAGCTTCAATTCTTCTTATTCCGGAGGCAACTGAGGTTTCTTGAGTAATGGTAAAATGCCATATCTGAGAGGTGTTTTCTACATGAGTACCTCCACAAAGCTCCTTTGATTCTCCAAATTTAACCGTTCTTACAGCATCTCCATATTTTTCTCCAAACAAAGCTATAGCGCCAGAGTCAATGGCTTTTATGTAGGGAATTCTTCGGTTTTCTTCAAAAGGAATAGCATCTTGAATTCTTGCATTTACAAAATTTTCTACTTGTAGCAATTCTTCTTTATTCATTTTGCTAAAATGTGAAAAATCAAAACGCAAATAACCACTTCTAACTAAGGAACCTTTTTGCTCTACATGAGTTCCTAAAACACTTCGTAGAGCTTGATGCAATAAATGAGTAGCGGTGTGGTTGCAGGAAGTCCTGTGGCGTTGCTTAAGGTCTACGTGCGCCTGAAAAGTAGCTTCAAGTTGCTTGGGTAATTGTTTAGAAAAATGAACAATTAAGTTGTTTTCTTTCTTGGTGTCTAAAATGTATATTGTATCTCCATTAGAAGATTTTAGATAACCTTTATCACCAACCTGCCCCCCTCCTTCCGGATAAAAAGGAGTTAAATTAAAAACTAGTTGATAGAGTTCGCCATCTTTTTTGCTGGTGAGTTTTCTGTATTTCACCAATTTTACTTCCGCATCTAGATAATCATAACCCACAAACTCCTCTTCATCGTCCTCACGCAAAACCACCCAATCACCTGTAGTTGAAGCAGCGGCATCTTTTGATCGGTCTTTTTGTTTTTGAAGAGCTTGTTGAAATTCATCCTGATTTAGAGACATTCCTTTTTCTTCTAGAATTAAAGCTGTCAAATCAATAGGAAAACCATAGGTATCATATAATTCAAAAGCTTTTGTTCCCGGTAGTACATTGCCTTGGTTTTGTTGAATCATTTGATCTAACAAAGACAAACCTTGGTCTAAAGTTCTTAAAAATGAATTCTCTTCCTCTTGAATTACGTTTTCACATAAGTGTTGTTGTTTTTTGATTTCAGGAAAAGCTTCACCCATTTGATGGGCTAAGGTTTTGATGAGTTTGTAAATAAAAGCTTCTTTGGTATTTAAAAATGTAAATCCATAACGAATAGCTCTTCTCAAAATTCTTCTGATTACATAGCCTGCCCCTGTATTACTGGGTAATTGACCGTCTGCAATGGCAAAAGCAACTGCTCTAACGTGGTCTGCAATTACTCGAATTGCAACATCTACATCCTCATCTTTGCCGTATTTAAATCCAGTAATGGCTTCAATTTCTGCAATAATAGGGGTAAAAACATCTGTATCATAATTAGATTGAACCCCTTGCATCACCATGCTTAAACGCTCAAATCCCATTCCTGTATCAATATGTTTAGCAGGAAGTTCTTGAAGCTTTCCGCTAGCTAAACGATTGTACTGAATAAAAACCAAATTCCAAATTTCCACTACTTGAGGATGGTCTTGATTAACTAAATCTTTACCTGGTATTTTTGCCTTTTCTTCTGCTGATCGTATATCTACATGAATTTCTGAAGCAGGACCACACGGCCCTTGGTCACCCATTTCCCAAAAATTATCTTTCTTATTCCCTAATAAAATTCGGTTTTCATCAACAATGGCTTTCCACAAATCTAAGGCCTCACTATCTTTTTCAATTCCGTCTGCTTCATCACCTTCAAAAATAGTTACGTAAAGTGAATTAGAATCAATTTTTAATTCTTCTGTTAAAAATTGCCATGCCCATTCTATAGCTTCTTTTTTAAAATAATCACCAATACTCCAGTTGCCCAGCATTTCAAACATGGTATGATGGTAAGTATCTTTCCCTACTTCTTCTAAATCGTTATGCTTACCACTTACGCGAAGACACTTTTGTGTATCAGCTATCCGTGTATTTTTGGGTACTGAATTTCCTAAAAAATATTCTTTAAACTGATTCATCCCTGCATTGGTAAACATCAATGTTGGATCATCCTTAAGTACTATTGGTGCTGAAGGTACAATGGTATGTGATTTAGCCTTGTAAAAGTCTAAAAAACGTTGGCGAATTTCTTTTGATTTCATGTTCGAAATTTATGAGTTTGCAAACATAAAAAGCAAGATTCAAAAACAATCTTTATCTTTGCTTTTTTGTTGACTAAAAATTATTCTTTTTTCAGAAGACAAAAATACACAAATTATACTATGAGTAAGGTAAAATATTATTACGATACAGAAACACTTTCTTACCGCAAGATTGAACCTAAAAAAGGGAAAGTCTTTGGTTTGGTGGTTTTGTATCTTTTAAGTGTTATGGTAGTTTCTGTAGCTATGCTAATTATCTATTTAAGCATTCCAGACCTAGAGACTCCAAAAGAAAAGGCTTATAAAAGAGAATTGCAAAACATGGAGTTGCAATATGAGTCTTTAAATAGAAAAATGAATCAAGTAGCCGATGTATTAGAAAACCTTGAAGATAGAGACGATAATATATATAGGGTATATTTTGGGGCTAACCCTATTTCAAAAGAACAAAGAAAAGCTGGTTTTGGGGGAGTAAACAGATATCAATCTTTAGAGGGGTTTAATAATTCTGATCTTATTATGAAGACTTCTAAACGTTTAGACGAATTAACCAAACGCATTGTTGTTCATTCTAAGTCTTTGGAGGAAATTTACGAAATGGCTAAAACTAAAGAGGATAAATTATCCAGTATTCCTGCTATTCAGCCCGTAAAAAACGAAGATTTAACCAGAATGGCTTCGGGTTATGGAATGCGTATTCACCCTATTTACGGACATCGAAAAATGCACAATGGCATGGATTTTTCAGCTCCTGTTGGCACTCCTGTTTATGCAACCGGAAACGCCAAAGTAAAAAAAGCAAAATTTGTTAGTGGCTTTGGAAATTTAATTATACTTGACCATGGCTATGGTATGGAAACCTACTACGCACACCTAGATGGGTTTGAAGTAAGAGAAGGTCAAGAGGTGGTTAGAGGTGAACACATTGGCTATGTAGGAGATACAGGAAGATCTACTGCTCCACACTTACATTATGAAGTAAGAAGAAATGGACGCCCTGTGAACCCAATTAATTATTATTACAATGATTTAACTGCAGAGGAATATGATTTAATGATGGAACGCGCCTTGCAAGAAAACCAATCTTTAGATTAAAATGATGAATACATTAGAAGGAAAACTTTATTACAGCATTGGAGAAGTAGCGGAAGCGTTTAATGTAAACACCTCGCTTATTCGGTTTTGGGAAAAAGAATTTGATGAGATAAAGCCGAAAAAAAACGCTAAAGGAAATAGAAAATTTACCAATGAAGATGTAAAAACAATAAGTCTTATTTTTCATTTAGTTAAAGAGCGTGGTTTCACTCTAGAAGGGGCAAAAACACATCTTAAAGAAGAGAAAAAGGAAACCTTAAGCAAATTTGAAATCATTAGTAAATTAAAACGCATAAAAAACGAGTTGCTAGAAATTAAGCAAAACTTAGATGAAAATTAATTTGAAAATATAGCTTATATTACAAGAACTAACAATATTACTTTGCGCTTATTTAATTTATAGTATTTTAGCTAAATAATAAAAAAACTAATGCACTACATTTCTTCCATTGGCCGGTATTTTATCATGATTAAAAATACCTTCAGAAAAATGACCAAGAGAAAAGTCTTATGGAATTTAATATTTCAAGAGGTGAATGATCTTGTTATAAAGTCAATGGGTATTATCATTTTTATTTCCTTTTTTATTGGAGCTGTAGTTACCATACAAACCGCTCTTAACTTAACCAATCCTCTAATACCCAGAGAACTCATTGGTTTTGCCGCAAGACAATCCATTATTTTAGAATTTGCCCCTACCTTTGTTTCCGTAATTATGGCAGGTAAGGTAGGTTCTTTTATTACCTCAAGTATAGGAACAATGCGCGTAACAGAGCAAATTGACGCCCTAGAAGTAATGGGTATTAACTCTTTAAACTACTTAGTTTTTCCTAAGATTATTGCTATGTTATTTTATCCATTTGCCATAGCTATTGCCATGTTTGTTGGTATTGGAGGAGCCTATTTAGCTGGCGTTTATGGAGGTTTTCTTGAATCTGGGCAATTTATTCAAGGACTTATGGATGATTTTATCCCTTTTCATATTTTTTATGCCTTTTTTAAAACCTTTATATTTGCTTTTCTTTTAGCCACAATTCCCGCTTATCATGGATATTATATGCAGGGTGGTGCGTTAGAAGTAGGAAAGGCCAGTACAACCTCATTTGTTTGGACAAGTGTTGTTATTATCATTGCAAATTATATCATCACTCAATTACTTTTAAGCTAATGATTAAAGTAGAAAATTTACATAAATCGTTTGGAGAAACTAAAGTTTTAAAAGGAATAAACACCTCTTTTGAAAAAGGAAAAACCAATTTGATTATCGGTCAATCTGGATCTGGAAAAACTGTTTTCTTAAAAAACTTAATTGGCTTATTTGAACCTGAACAAGGAAATATTTTTTTTGAGGAATTGCAATACGGAAAACTAAATAATTCTGAAAGAATCGAGTTAAGAAAAAAAATGGGTATGGTTTTTCAAGGAGGAGCTTTATTTGATTCTATGACAGTAGAAGAAAATGTTATGTTCCCCTTAAAAATGTTCACTAAAAAGACAACTACAGAAATGCTTCATAGAGTACACGAAGTCTTAGAACGCGTTAATTTAAATGAAGCTAATCACAAATACCCAGCAGAAATAAGCGGAGGAATGCAAAAACGTGTTTCTATAGCTAGGGCTATAGTAAATTATCCAAAATTCTTATTTTGTGACGAACCCAACTCTGGATTAGACCCTAGAACAGCCACGGTTATTGATAACTTAATTCAAGAAATTACCAAAGAAAACAACATCACTACAGTGATCAATACGCATGATATGAATTCAGTTTTTGAAATTGGAGAAAAAATTGTTTACCTTCAAGATGGACTCCTAGCTTGGGAAGGAACAAAAGAGGAAATTCATCATACCAATAATAAAGAACTATCCGATTTTGTATACTCCTCTAATTTATTTAGAAAAGTGAGACAAGCTTACCAAAAGGGGTTGTAAGATTAAACTCTACAAAGATTTTAGGTATTGAGTATAGTTCTTAACAGTGCTTTAAAAAATCTCTATAATTGATTAAAGTAGTACTACTGCTCTACAATTTCTACTTTAATATTATCTTGCTTCAGTTTAAAACTAAGCCATTTACTAAGTTTACTTTCAAACGCTTTTTTTTCTTCTTTTTCTAAGACTGTTTTCCATAAGATTTGGAAGTAAGGCAAGGTATCTGTACCATTAAACTCTGTAGTTAACATTTCTCCAAATTTCACTCTTCCAGCTTCTGGATAGTTGAGTTTAATTTCTTCTGCAACGTCTTCAAACGGAACAAACTTTTTCTTTTGCTTAAGTTGGTCAAGTTCTTTTTTAAGCAACTCAATTTCTTTAGATTTCTCCAAAACATCAAGAGAATCTCTTCGCTTTAATTCCATTAAATACTTCATTTGGTCAAAATTTTCAGAACTTTCATTCTGTAGGATGCGAAGTTTGGTTCCTGTTAAAGCTGAGTAGGAATCTAATTTATCTTCCCAAAGATTGATCACCGATTGAGGAATTTCTTTACCCAAAAACGAAGCTTCAATCTCGGGTTGAATTCCAGAATTATAATTAACTACAGTTGAATTCTTCTGCAAAAAAGCGCCCTTATAAACCATCAATTCTTGCTCTACAAATCGTTTTGCATCTTGCTCAAAATAAGACTCTTTAAGTAAGTTATAAAACAAATAAATACTTGGAATCATTACAATAATAGCAATGGTGGAGGCTATTTGGGCAATTCTCTTTCTTCGTAAGGAGTTGGCATATTTAACCAACGGAAATTTCAGTAATTTAGATACTAAAAATGTTGAAAGCGCTATGAAAATGGTGTTGATGGTAAACAAATACATAGCGCCACCAAAATAGCTCAAATTCCAAACGGCCAGGCCATAACCTGCTGTACAGAGCGGAGGCATTAAAGCAGTGGCAATGGCAACACCAGAAATAACAGTGATAATAGTGCCTTTTTTAGTCTTAGCAATAATCAAAGCTAAACCACCAAAAATAGCGACTAAAACATCTAAAATAGTAGGATAAGTTCTGGCTTCTAATTCCGGGGTTAATTCGGTAAGTGGAGAAAGCTTAAAGTACAAAAAAGCAGTGATTAAACTCAAGCCTACCATTACGCCTAAATTGATTAAAGATCTTCTTAGCGTATCTACATCATTAATTGCTACCGAAAACCCTAAACCAACAATTGGACCCATTAATGGTGAGATTAACATGGCACCAATTACTACCGCTGTTGAACTCACATTTAAACCTACCGAAGCTACAATTATAGAGAAAATAAGAATCCAAGCATTATGCCCTCTAAAGGGGATGTCTTTAATAATTGCATCCATTGTTGATTCAAAGTCGGTATCCGACTTAACGTCTAATAACTCTTTTAAAAAATCTCTCAAACTCTTAAAAGAATGCCCTACATTAGATTTTAACTGCTCTCTATTATTCATCTATTTATATAAATCACCAAATTCTTTTATAGCTTGATTACGTATTTTTTTAATATCTTGCTCTTTGTCTTTTGACACAATAACTAAAGCATCATCTGTCTCTACAATAATATAGTTATTAATACCCTCCAAAACTACTAATTTATTTTGTGATGTTCTTACTATATTTTTGGAAGCGTTAATTTCAATTAATTGCTTAGTATTTACAGCAACATTTTCCTGTTCATTTTTAGGCAATTCTTCATATAACGATCCCCAAGTCCCTAAATCACTCCAATCAAAACTTGCGGTAAGCATAAAAATATTATTTGCTTTCTCCAGTATGGCATAATCAATTGAAATATTAGGAGCTTTAGCATAATTTTCTTCTAAAAAATCAGCTTCTCCCCTAGTATTGAAAGCTTCTTTTCCTGCTTCAAAAAGGCAAAACATTTCATTTTGAAAAGTCTGAAAAGCTTCTAAAATGGCTTTTGCACTCCAGATAAAAATACCTGCATTCCACGTATAATTTCCTTCGCTTAAAAATTGTTTAGCTGTTGCGTAATCGGGTTTTTCTGTAAATTTTTCTACAGCAAGTATAGGTGTTTTTTCAGAATCAATAGATTTGATATAGCCATAACCTGTGTTGGGAAAGCTAGGTTGAATACCTAAAGTCATCAAAATAGATTGACGTTGGCAAGCATCAAAGGAAATTTGCAAATCTTTGGCAAAAGCGTCTTCATCTTCTATCCAATGATCACTTGGTGCTACTACCATAAGGGCGTTTGGATTTTCTTTGTAAATTTTCAAACTAGCCAATAAAATGCAAGGGGCGGTATTTCTCATGGCAGGCTCTAAAACTAACTGACGATCAGAAATTTGTGGAAGTTGTTCTTTTACTAAATTTTGATAGTTGGCATTGGTAAGAATAAAAATATTTTCTGAAGGAATGCTGTTTTCTAATCGACTAAAAGTGGATTGCAAGAGGCTTTTTCCTGTTCCTAGCATATCGTGAAATTGCTTGGGATAACTTGCCCTGCTTACAGGCCAAAACCGGGAACCAACTCCTCCAGCCATTAAAATTGCATAGTAATTTTGATTTTTTTTCATTGATTACTTATTAGACTTTAGAATTTTGACCAAACTTTTACCAAGGTCGTCTAATCTACCTATATTTTCTTGAATTGTTTCTAACACAGAAGGATCTTTAAATTGAATATTAGAACGTTCATTTACCCCAGCTTGAATTGGGTATATCAAAATAAAGTTAATTTCTTTAAAATATTCATCAAGATATCTTGGGATTTTAGACATTACTGAATTATAAGATAGATAATTTTTTCTACTTAAAACTATTATCAAATTATCATTTTTACTAATATCTCTTGAGATAATGAGAAAATCTTCCCAGTTTTTAAATTCATTAAACTCGCATTCAATGCTGTTCTTTTTATTTAATTTCTCTAAAATTAAAGTTGTAGCCTCATCTGCATAAAACTCAATAACACTACCTGTATTTCTTGCAATGTTCCAAATTTTAACCAACCAAAACGGAAAACCTATTTCACGCTCTGCGTTTGGAGGAATTATTACCAAATGTCTTTTTATAGTTGACAAGGGCTGGTATTCTTTATAAATCAAGGTTGTTGTGTTACATTTATTTAAGATTCCTTTGGTTAGATTACCCAAAAACGAATTGGTTACATTTGATTTAGAGTGCAAGCCCATTATGATATCTGTAATGCTCTTTTCTTTTACTATAGAATTTATTCCATTAACTATATTTATATCATACCTAATAAAATCATGTATTGTGTCGTCGGTTGCTGAAGCAATTTTCTTAGCATTTTCTAACAATTTATTAGCCATTTTTTCATCCGACTCACTTTTTGTATCATTATTAATTACATTAAGTGCGTATAAATCTTTTTTATTAGATTTTGATTTTATGGTAACACTCAAATCAACTAGTGACTTTACGGTTTCTTCGTTGCTTACTGGTATAAGAATTTTTTCATTTTTATCTTGATTGGTTTCGGAAACATCATCTTTCATGATTGATTTAGCCAAATTAACTCCTCCTCTTTGAGTAGCAAACGAAGCCACTGTACAGGTTACCAAAATCATCAAAATAGTACCATTTAAAATACTCTCACTAAGTAATCTTTCCCCATCATCCAATACTATATTATAACCTACAAGTACAACGGCCAGGGTTGCAGCAGCCTGCGCATTAGAAAGTCCAAAAATCACTTTACGCTCATCGCTGGTAAATCCAAATGTTTTTTGAGTTAGCCACGCTGCTATCATTTTTGACAATATAGCTACAACAGACATCACTATAGCAACTTTGATCGTTTCAAAATCACTAAAAAAAGCTGTATAATCAATCATCATACCTACACCAAGCAAAAAGAAGGGGATGAATAAAGCATTTCCTACAAACTCAATTCTATTCATTAATGGTGAAGTATGAGGTATTAATCTATTTAAAGCTAAACCTGCCAAAAACGCACCAATAATATCCTCAATACCTGCGGCTTCAGCTAGTAACGCCCCTAAGTAAACCATACCCAGCGCAAAAAGATATTGAGAGATATTATCATCTACTCGTTTAAAAAACCATCTACCAATGAGTGGAAAAACGAACATTACAATTAAACCAAACACCAATACTGAAACACCTAATCTAATCCAAAATTCATCTGTGATTTCTCCCGTGGTTAAGCCTACAACAACAGCAAGCACAAGTAAAGCTAGTGTGTCTGTAATTACAGTCCCACCTACAGTGATATTAACTGCTGTATTCTTGGTGATACCAAGTTTACTCACAATTGGATAGGAAATCAATGTATGTGAAGCAAACATACTCGCCATTAATAAGGAGGTGTAAATCGAAAACTGGAGCACATATAAACCTACAGCTGTTCCAAGCGCCATTGGAATAATAAACGTGTAAAGGCCAAAAACAACACTTTTTCCGCTGTTTTTTTTAAAATCTCCCATATCAATCTCTAGGCCTGCTAAAAACATGATGTATAAGATTCCCACTTTACCAAACAAC
>JAIUMH010000021.1 GCA_022565635.1 Flavobacteriaceae bacterium
AAAATAGAGGATTCTGAGGGCTTTTAAAAATTCGACTTTCGGATGCTAGTGATAAATAGTAAAAAAAATGTGAATTGAATATTGGAATGTATTCACCATTCAAAATTTATCTTAAAAACCAAAACCCTGCTTTAAAAACGAGTTTAGGTATAGATAGATTAAAAAAACACCTATAACAAAAATGCTAAGGAAAAATATAAAGATTGTTTTAGGCTTAAACATGGTTACTATTTTGTGCAAATTTATAAAAATTTTAAGATATGTAGTAGATAAAAGCAAACGATTATAAGATTTAACATAAACGCAATCAAAGCTTATCTAATTGATAATGTTAAAATAGAGACTTTAATCAATAAATATTTTTGCGTGGTTGCCTTAATCTTGATTTTTATGCAGTTTTTTTAACAAATATGTAAAACTAAAAAGACCATACATAAGGTCATTTAATTTCTAGATGCTAAGTTTTTCCAGAAAATCAATCTGCTTCAATAGCAACTAAAATTTTATTTTTTATATTTGGTAAGTTTAAAAAACAACCATCTTGAAAAAATTCTATCTATTGTTAGGGGCTTTATCTTTACTTACATTCTTTGCTTGTAAAAATGAAAATCAATCACCAATTAAAAAGCATCAAATTTACGTTTCCTCGGAAAGTAATCTGAACACACAAGAACCTTTTCACGAGGTTTGGACAAAAAGAGATGATACCCTCTGGAAACATGATTTTTGGAAAAAAGAAAAAAGCTATTCTGTTCAAGAATTAGGTACTTTAAAACAGAATGATGAACTTGTTTTTAGCAATCAAGATACACGAATAAAAATAGACAACTTTACCTTATACAAAAACCTACATTTTTTTGGAAATAATTCAAGCACTTATAGTTATGTTAAAACTCAAAAAGGACAGGCAATTCAGGCTCAAGAGCTTATTCAGTTAGGTGAGAATCGTTTTTTTGAAACTTCACTAAATAATTTAAAAACACCAAATTCTAATTTTCAGATTCAAGAAAAAATTAGCTTTACAAAAGATAGTATTTCCTATTTTTGGGACTACTTCTATGCAGATGAATTAATGTACACGGAAACTGAAACTGTAGCACTTTCTTTTTTTGAAGTAGAAGACCAATTATTTCTGATTCCTTCAACTCAAGAAAATCGCTATCCTATTTACCAAGTAGTAAAAGCTGATGAAGCCGAGTTAGAATTAGCTTATTTTATAGATTTTGAAACAAAAATCAAACATTATAAGACAACAAATAAATTTGATCTAAATAATTATACACCTTATCAATTGTGTAAGGATAGCTTTCAAAGCTTGTATTATGTTGGTGATGGTGTTCGATACGCAAAGGGTTTAGACCATTTACTAGCTTTCCTTCAAGAAGACGCCCCCAAAACTGAAGGTGAAGGTTTTATCAATATTCATTTTACAATTAATTGTAATGGTGATGTAGGTAGGTTTGGGTTGGAATTATTGAACAAGAACTATCAATCCACAAATTTTGATCCCCAACTAATCAAGCATATAGTAGATAAAGTCAAGCAAATTGACGATTTTACCAACGTAGAAAAAATAGATTATAAAGGGGCAAAAGACGTGAAGGCCTTCTTTTTAATTCAAATAGCTAACCAACAAATTGTAGAAGTATGTCCGTAAAATATGTTATTTTATTTGTAGTAATTGCATTTTTAATAAGCTGTTCTGATAGAAAAGAAGTTTCTAAAAATGTTAAATTAGAGCCAGTTGTTGAAAAGCTTAATTTAGAAAACATTGATTTTAATTCACCTGCTTTTGAAAAACTGAAATCCGATACAAGTTTTGGTAAGGAGTATATTGATTTTTCGTACAACTTCGTTCAAACCTCATTAGTTAAAAGGCATTTCAATACAATGGGTTTAGCCATTGATCCAAGCACAACCGAATACATCAGGCGGTTTTCTTATTCTTACAAAAAAGCGGGAGAGCATCAAAAAGCTATGCAATTGTTGCAACTTTCTTTAGATGAAGAAAAGAACACTAATTTATTGCTTGACCATTTAGATTATGTAGCCTGGAATTACCTTTATTTTTATCGTGATTATCCCAATACAATAAAAACTGTTGATCAAATCTTAGAACTTAGTAATAATGATTTAGGAGCTAGTTGTCACGGTGAAATTTGTCTTGTTTTAAAAGGACAGGCTTTGTACAGAATGAAAAAATATGAAGAAGCGATTCAAGTTTTTTCAACTTTTCAAGCCTATGAAAAAGAACAAGGCTTTAACCCTATGGATAACTCACTTCTTGTTTTTTATAAAGCAAGATGTTTAGCAGAATTAAATCAATACAAGGAAGCTGTTGAATACTTTTCACATCTGCTCAAAAATCATCCACACGGTGAGGCTTCATATCAATTAGCAAAACTTCATTTTAAAAGAGAAGACTATGAATTGGTTAAAAAACATCTTAATGAAGTAGAACAAGCTATTGCTAATGGAAACACTTTTAAAGAGCCTTTTATTGAACGTTTTGATAAAGTGTTTCAATACCAGATTGATGACTTGAGGGAGAAAATACATTAGTTTTAGTTCAATTGATTTTTAATTCAACTAAAATTTTATTTTTCCCCTAAAAGCTTAAAAATTTTCTCTTCAAGCTGCTCGCCCCTTAAATTCTTAGCTACAATTTTTCCATTAGCGTCTATTAAGTAATTTGTAGGATAGCCTTTAATTGCATAATCTAATAAAGTTGGGTGGTTTTCAGATAAAAATAAGTGAGGCCAAGTTATGTTAAGTTTATTTAAGCTTTTGATCAAATCTTCTTCATTGCTGTCACCTACTAATCCTATAATTTCAAACTCTTTTCTAGTTGTTTTTTGGTACAGAGAGTCTAAATATGGCATTTCTTGAATACAAGGGCCACACCATGTTGCCCAAAAGTCAAGCAACGTATAGTCTGAAGTTAAATTAGTTGTAGTTAATGGCTCTTGAGTTAAAAAATTATTCCCTTCAATAGGGAAGTGCATAAAACCAACTTGTGCTGACTTAAAGTGATTTGTATCACCTTCCATTTTTTCTAACACTAACATATCTTTGTTAGGGTTAACTCCATGGTTTTTATATAGTTGATCGTTTAAAATAAGATAACCGTCTTTTTGAATTAATGTTTCTCGAGAGGGTTTTTCTAGTAAATTATCCTCTTCATTTACTAGAAAAATTTTAGTATCACTGTAAGACAGATTATTTCCATAAACTTCAATTTTTTGATTCTTAAACGAAGCAAGACCATGCTCTATAAAACTTGAAAAAAGCATATTATACGCTTCATTGTAGCAAAAATAGACTTTTCCCTTTGCAGGTATTATTTCGCCATTCAATAATCGTTCATATTGAAATTGTATTGCCTCGTTCTCTTTATCGTCCTCAAAAGCAGTAAAGTCTTTAAAGCTTTTTAAATCTAAAATTTCGTCATCACTAAAGTCAAGATTATTATTTTGGTCTAAAATGATTTTTAAGTTACCGTGTTCATCTTCCCCGTACACAAAACCTACTGAAGTTTTTATGTTCTTTTTAGTCAGGAATGTAGTATCTTCATTGGCAAGAATTTCATTTTTCAAATTGATGTCAACTTTTCCTTGATAAAATCCTTGATAGACTGATTGGTTATAATTCGTGTTAATATCACCAAGTTTGCTCCAATTCCAGTTTTTAGGCACCCCGTTTAAATCTAAATATAGATTTTGCCAAGGGTTATTTATAGTGTCTTTAGTTGACTTATAAGTGCTTTCACCACCTAAGCTATTAGAAAAAGTGCCTGTTGTTAGGTTTCTGCTAACAGGAAGTTCTATAAATTTATCTTTTTTTGTTTCAGTTTCTTTGCAACTTGATAGTAAAACCAGTAATAGGCTGAATAATAGATTAATTTTAAGACAATTCATAATGTTAATTTCATAATGAACGAATGATTTATAAATAAATTGTTCTTACTACAAAATAAAATAGTTGCCAAAATCACACTCATAAACAACTTAAAATTCCTTTTTTTTTAGTAAAATTGGTGTTTCAATAAATAACCTTAAAATTCAAAAACAAGATGTTTCAAAAAACAATGTATTAAAAGTTGCTTTTGGGATGATTAAGGTTGAAAATATTGAGTAAAATGTTTAATAAATTGATAATTTGTTATAGTATGTCTTCAATGAAAACAATTTTAGTTGCTTTTCTTATAGCAACAAGCTTTAGCCTACAAGCGCAAGAAAAAAAGATTACTTTAGAAGATATTTGGGGAGGTGCTTTTCAAACCCAACGGATGCAATCCTTACAATCACTTAAAAACGGGCAGGAGTATATTGTTCAGGAATATGACCGAAGAGCTGGAGAAATGAAAGTGGTGGTGTATAGCTATGAAACTGGAAAAGAAATTAAAACCTTGTTTTCTTCCAAAGATATGCGCGGCTTAGACTTTTTCCAAAATTTTGAATTAAGCGAAGACGAATCTAAAGTGATTTTAGGCACTAATGTAGAATCTATCTATAGAAGGTCTACCCAAGGAATTTTCTATGTGTTTGATATGGGAAAAAAAGAACTTCAGTTGATAGATGATGAACCCATTCAAGAACCTGCTTTTTCTCCAGATGCTTCAAAAGTAGCCTACTTAAAAGAGAACAATATTTACGTTAGAGACTTATCTAACAATCATAAAACACAAATCACTTCAGACGGAAAAAAGAATAAAATCATCAACGGTATTACCGATTGGGTGTATGAAGAAGAATTTGCCTTTGTGCGTGCTTTTCAGTGGAATTCTGAAGGAAATAAAATCGCTTTTTTGCGTTTTGATGAAACTCAAGTCCCCGAGTTTTCTATGGATTTATTCGGTAGTTATGGTCAGTTTTTATACCCGCAACAAGAGGTTTTTAAATATCCAAAAGCGGGTGATGACAATGCTAAGGTTACCTTACATTATTTCGACTTAGATCAAAATAAATTAGTTGATGTAGATTTAGGGAAGTACGAATATATTCCTCGCATCAAATGGACAAATGATGCCAATTTGCTTACTGCCCAAACCATGAATAGGCATCAAAACACATTACACCTACAATTGGTTGATGTTTCAAAAAATAAAACAAGCACAATTTTTAAGGATTTTGATGAGGCTTATGTAGATGTTACCGATTACCTCACTTTTTTAGAAGATAATAGCTTTATATGGACTAGCGAAAAAGATGGTTGGAACCATATTTATCATTATTCCTTAGATGGGAAATTGAAAAACCAAATCACTTCAGGAGAATGGGAAGTGACTAAATATTATGGATTTGATAAAAAATCCAAGCGCATCTTCTATCAAAGTACAGAAAATGGAAGTGTAAATCGAGGGGTGTATTCCATCAAACTCAACGGTAAAGGCAAAGCTGAATTGGCTACAGAAAACGGCACCAATTCAGCTTCATTCTCGGCAGATTTTACTTACTTTATCAATACCTTTCAGAATACTTCAACCGCGCCTACATACACCTTACACTCAGCTAAGAATGGAAAATTAGTAAGGACTATCTTAGATAATAAAGCGCTAGAAAACAAACTGGCCGATTATCAATTAAGTCCAAAGGAAATTTCGCAAATAGAAGTGAATGGTGAAATGCTAAATATGTGGATGATTAAACCTATTGATTTTTCTGAAGACCAGACGTATCCTGTTTTTATGAGTCAGTATTCTGGCCCAGGCTCTCAATCGGTTTCCAATACTTTTTTAGGCGCTAACGATTATTGGTACCAGCATTTAGCAGACCAAGGTTATGTGGTGGTTTGCATTGATGGAAGAGGAACAGGCTACAAAGGAAGCGAATTTAAAAAATCAACGCAACTTGAATTAGGTAAATACGAATTAGAAGACCAAGCAGAAGCCGCTAAGATTTTAGGAAATTACGATTGGATTGACCAAGAAAGAATAGGGATTTGGGGTTGGAGTTTTGGTGGTTTTATGGCTTCAAATGCCATTTTACAACATCCCGATGTGTTTTCTACCGCTATTGCCGTAGCTCCAGTAACTAGCTGGCGATTTTACGATACCATTTACACGGAAAGATACATGACTACCCCACAAGAAAATGCCAAAGGATACGATACTAATTCGCCCATCACACATGCCTCTAAATTAGAAGGAAATTATTTACTAGTGCACGGTGGCGGTGATGACAATGTACATGTACAAAATACCATGGTAATGGTAGAAGCTTTAGTGCAAGCCAATAAACAATTTGATTGGCGAGTGTATCCCGACAAAAACCACGGAATTTACGGCGGAAATACGCGCTTGCATTTGTATACTTTAATGACGAATTTTATTTTAGAAAATTTATAGTGGAAGTTAAGTTTCAAACAAAAGCAGAAAGCAAAAAGCAACAGCAGGAAGAGTTTTTAAAACTTTCTGGTGAAGAGCGATTTATGCAGTTTTTGAAGCTTTCAAGAAGAATCAATAAACTATTTCCACCCAAAGACAAATTGAGCTTTGAAGAACGAAATAAAGGCAATTTTTTATTGATTCATAAAGATTTACAGCAAGATGATGAAATGGGGTGAGAATATTGAACAGTTCATTGCATTAGCCAATAAGAATCAAGTAAAAATGATTATGATTGGTGGCGGAGCTGTGAACTTTCATGGCTACCAAAGACATTCTGCTGATGTGGATTTTTGGATTGATGTTTCAGAAAAAAACATGAATCGATTAAAAAAAGTTTTTATTGAAATGGGGTATGAAATCAATCAATTCCCAAAAGAAGTCATGCAAAAAAATCAGAATATTTCGATTAAATTTTCGCCTTATGACTTAGACTTAGAATTGATTACTCGATTTTCGATCAATAAAACTTTTGAAGAAGCTTATAAAGCAAGTGAAAAAAAACTTATAAAAAATCAAAAACTAATGTATTGGCGTGTTTTAAGTTATGAGGACTTAATTACAAGTAAAGTAAAATCTTCACGCCCAAAAGACCTTTTAGATATACAACAATTAAAAATTAATAAAGAAAAATCATGAACCAAACCATTAACCCACCACACAAAAGAGAGCTTTTTGGTCATCCAGTTGGCCTTTATGTATTGTTTTTTACTGAATTATGGGAGCGTTTTTCCTACTATGGGATGCGCGCCATTTTAACCCTTTACATGTTAGCCAAAGTTAGCTCAGATAATCCTGGCTTAGGTTGGGAAGAAGGAAAAGCCTTAGCTACTTATGGTTGGTACACCATGCTGGTCTATGTGGTTTCTATTCCCGGTGGTATTATTGCCGATAAAATTTGGGGACAGAAAAAATCGGTTATGATTGGAGGTTGGCTTTTGGTAGCTGGTCACGGAGTATTATCCATTGAACAAGATTGGGCATTTTTCTCTGGCTTGCTCTTAATTGTGTTGGGAGTAGGACTATTAAAACCTAATATATCAACCATGGTTGGTGGACTTTACAAAGAAGGCGACCCAAGAAGAGATAAAGGTTTTTCTATTTTTTACATAGGAATTAATGTGGGCGCCGCAGTGGCCGCTATTTTAGTCGGTATTGTGGCACAAGCTTATGGCTGGCATTATGGATTTGGTTTAGCCGCAATAGGCATGGTTTTGGGGCAAGTAGTTTATGTATTTGGTCAGAAGTTTTTAACTCACGTTGGAAATCCACCAGACAAATCAGATTTAACCCAAGAAAAATCAGTTTCTATTGCTGAGATTTTTCAGCAGATGTTCTCCACCAAAAAGACCTTGGCGGTACTGATTATTTTATTTGCTGTTTCTGTACTTTTACCTGTACAAACCATGGAAACCGAAGTAGTAGCTTACATCATATTTTTCCTTTTCTTATCTATTGTGGTAGGTTTTATGATGACGGTTTATCAAGACTTAACCGGTAAAGTAGAAAAAGACCGATTTATTGTTTTATTGCTTTCGTTTTTAATTGTGATTGTGTTTTGGGGAGCATTTGAGCAAGCCGGTGGACTATTAAATATTTACGCAGAACAAAAAACCAATCGTACTTTATCTTCAGGCTGGGAAATTCCAGCGGCATTCTTTCAATCGCTCAACCCTACTTATATTATTTTATTTGGTATTCCTGTAGCTGGTTTTTGGGCATGGATGAAACGCAAAGGAAAAGAAGCATCTTCTATCTTTAAAATGGCCGTAGGTGTTATTATTATGGGGCTTGGGTTTGTGTTTATGGTGTTTGCCACCATAGAATACGAAAACAGTGGTGAAGCTGCGCTTTACTGGTTGGTGTTTGCCTATTTGTTGCACACTATCGGAGAGCTTTCGGCATCACCTGTGGCGCTTTCATTCATCACCAAACTAGCGCCATTACGCTATGGCGCATTAATGATGGGGCTTTACTTTGCCGCTACAGGATTAGGAAACAAGGTTGCTGGTGTGGTAGGTGAATCATCTCAAGCACAACGCATCAATATTGAATTAGCTACTGAAACTTCTCTGGCAAAACCTTATGTAATGGAAGAAAACGCTGATGAAATTTTTGAAAAGAAAAGAAATTTTACCGTAGAAACGCAAGCTTTTAAAGATCAAAATGGTGAAATAAAATTGAAAGAAACTTCAACCGGTGACGAAGTGAGCTTTTTGTTTAATTTTCAAGATGAAAGCTTAGCTGATGCTTTAAAAGAAAGGCTAGCTATTTATGATGTTTCTGAAGAAAACACCTTATTAACTTTCTTGAAATTTGATTATCGTGAAAATCAGTACGTTGGTCGTGTGGATGTAGATCAATTTCAAACGGATTTAGAATTTAAAACCTTTGCTGGAATTGTGATTTTTACTGTAGCTTTTGGAATATTAGTAATATTATTGCTTAAGCCTTTAAAACGCCTTACCCACGGGGCAGAAGAAAAAGAAGTTGAAGGCTTAGAAGCGGAAGGCTTTGAATTAGCTGACGATGAAGTGAAATAAAGCTAAGATTTAAATAAAACATTAAAAATAATACGGCACTCTAGAAGTGTCGTATTATTTTTGTGTAAATTCATTACAAGTCTTCAATTTTAAAAATACATTGATAAGATATTAAAAAGCTATGAAGTTATTTAATCCATTTAAGAAAAAGAGTATTTCTGAGCGTGATCAAGAGACCATTTGGCATCCACTTACGCAACATAAAACCAGTGGAGACTTGTTAGCTATCAAGAAAGCTAAAGGAGCAATCTTAACCGATGAAAACGGAAAGGAGTACATTGATGGAATTGCTTCTTGGTACACAAGTATGTACGGTCATTGCCATCCTGCAATAATTCAGAAGGTTAACCAGCAAATGAAAACTCTAGATCAAATTGTTTTTAGTGGTTTTACGCATGAGCCTGCAGTAATTTTAGCCGAAAAACTTCTTGAAATACTACCCAATAATCAGAAAAAATTATTCTTTAATGACAATGGATCAACGGCTACAGAAATAGGTATTAAAATGGCCATTCAGTTTCATCACAATCAAGGTGAAAAAAGAAAAGCAATGCTGGCTTTTGAAGAAGGTTTTCACGGAGACACCTTTGGGGCTATGTCTGTTTCTGGGCTTTCTGTTTATAATGGAGCCTTTGAAGATCATTTTATTGAAGTGATTAGACTTCCAAAACCTATGGGATTCAATAATCAAGAAATTATTGATCAATTAGAGAGTCTTATACAACACAATGCTATTGCTGGATTTATTTATGAGCCTTTAGTTCAAGGAGCCGCCGCAATGAAAACGTATTCAAAAGACGGATTAGAAAAAATTCTTGAATTATGTAAAAAGCATAAAATTATATGCATTGCTGATGAGGTAATGACAGGATTTGGAAAAACAGGAAAAAACTTTGCTTCAGATTACTTACAAAATAAGCCTGATGTTATTTGCTTAAGTAAAGCGCTTTCTGCAGGTATGGTACCTATGGGAATTACTTCTTGTAGCAAGGAAATTTACCAAGCTTTTTATGCTGACGAAATTGAAAAAGGGCTCTTTCATGGACATACCTATACAGGAAATCCGTTAGCATGTGCGGCGGCAATTGCAGGTTTGGAGTTGCTAAAATCTACAGCTATTCAAAAAAACATTCAACACATTATTGTGTCTCATCAGCAGTTTGCAAATGAAATGAGAAATCATCCTAAGGTTTCAGAAGTTAGGCAAATTGGGGTTATTTTAGCAATAGACTTAGCCATTGAAATGAAACGCTACGGTAATTTAAGAGATAAAATGTTTAATTTCTTTATGGAAAACGGTGTTTTTTTGAGGCCTTTAGGAAACACTATTTATACCCTCCCTCCTTATGTTATCAAAAATGATGAATTAGAAAAAATTTATACGGTCATAAAAAAATGCATAAATGAGGTTGTTTTAAATTAAAACAAAAAGTCAACAACATCTTCAATTTTACCAACCTGTTTGATTTGGATGTTAAAATCTTTTTTAGGTATTTTAGACTCTTTACTAATAACAATAGCGGCAAATCCAAGTTTTTCTGCTTCAATGATGCGTTGTTCTGCTTTGCTAATGGGCCTAATTTCTCCGGCCAATCCAATTTCTGCAGCAAAACAAATATTGTTAGGTATAGGCTCATCTTCGTTAGAAGACAATATAGCGGCAATTACTCCTAAATCAATAGCAGGATCATCAACGCTAATGCCACCAGTAATATTTAAAAAAACATCTTTTGCACCAAGTCTAAATCCAGCTCTTTTTTCTAAAACAGCAAGTAGCATATTGAGTCTTTTTGCATTATAGCCAGTTGCAGAGCGCTGTGGAGTTCCGTACACTGCAGAGCTAACCAATGCTTGTATTTCAATCATTAAAGGTCTTATCCCTTCAAGTGTAGCAGCAATAGCAGTACCACTCAAATTTTCTGCACTTTTAGAAATAAGGATTTCGGATGGATTACTCACTTCACGTAGCCCAGCGGCCAACATTTCATAAATACCTAACTCATGCGTAGAGCCAAATCTGTTTTTGTGCGCGCGCAGAATTCGGTAAACATGATTACGGTCTCCTTCAAATTGTAAAACAGTATCTACCATATGTTCTAACACCTTTGGCCCAGCAATACTTCCTTCCTTGTTGATATGGCCAATAATTAAAACCGGTACATTGCTGTTTTTGGCAAATTGAATTAATTCTGAAGTACACTCTCTTATTTGAGATACACTACCAGCAGAACTTTCAACATGAGCTGTATGAAGGGTTTGGATTGAATCAATTACAAGAACATCAGGGTTAAGTTCTTTAATTTGTTGAAAAATATTCTGTGTTTTTGTTTCTGAAAGGATAAAGCAATTGGCTTCTTTGTTACCAATTCGTTCAGCACGCATTTTTATTTGTTGTAAACTCTCTTCTCCAGACACATAAAGCGTTTTAAAAGGGAGCTTTAAAGCTACTTGTAGCATTAATGTGCTTTTTCCTATACCTGGTTCACCTCCTAACAAGGTTAAAGAACCTGGTACTATTCCGCCACCAAGAACCCTATTCAATTCTTCATCAGCTGTTTTTAATCTTATTTCTTTGGTGATTTCAATTTCTTGAAGTCTTTGTGGTTTAGCTATTCTCTTAGATGAAGTTTGACTAGGATGTGCATTCCACACCGGAGCTTTTTCTTCTTTTTCAATCACTTCTTCAACCAAGGTGTTCCATTCTTTACAAGAATTGCACTGTCCTTGCCAGCGAGCAAATTGAGCTCCACAATTTTGACAGAAAAAAGCGGTTTTAGTTTTTGCCATAATTAATATCCAAAAACATCTTTAATTTCTTCAGCTCTAAGTAACATTAACTCCTTGTTCAAAGGCCCTACGCTATCGTATCCATAGGCGTTTTGATAATGCTTTAAAGCTTTTTTAGGCTCTCCTGTTTCTTGGTAATGTCTAGCTAAAAAGTAACTCTCTAATAAAGTATCTGGGTGGTTTTTTTTTGCAATCTTACTTAAATCCTTAAACAATTCCCAGTTTTCCGTTTCTTCAATAGCTTTAGAAACAAACATTATATCATTGATTCTTATATCAAAATCCATATTGTAAAGTTCAGAGATGTCTAAATATTTATCTTCTAAATACTTAACAGGATTTGCTACCACCAGTAATTTCTCTTCATACTCTCTATTAGTTATAGGTTTAAAAGAAGTAAAAATAAAATCTAAGGCATTAGGTATTGACTGAGAAACCATGGTATATAAAGTAGCATCTTTTATCTCATCATATAAAAAACTAAGTTTTTCATTATTTAATACCTGGAGTTCCCTAGTAAGGTCCTTAATTTCTTTTTTAGCTTCTTTGCTTTCATCAGTTCCATTAGCCATGTAATACCAAATTTTATCGTCTTTTCGTTTGAGGGATTTTTTAATTCGGTTTGTCATTTCTTGGGTGAACCTTGGGCTAAGATTTATATATCCTTGAAAAAAAGGTTCTTTTCTAAACAAGAAAAAATTCATGAAGTTAGCAGATAGGTTATGACCAGCAATAACAGACATTAGTGAGGTTCTATAGTTTTCTGATATGTAGGGTAGTAATTCAATCTCTAAAAAATCAAAAAAATCTTCGCCTTGAGCAAAAGGCAAATAAGTTTCATCATCTACCTGCATCTCTAATTCTCTGTTTGGTTGTTGCATAACTCCTACAACAATTGCTTCAGGAATTTCCTCCCAGTAGCTTAAATAATCAATCATTCCTGCAAAAGGTTCAAATAAATATTCTCCATCCATAACAATAAAAATGGGATATTGTTTTTTCTTGTCTTGGTTATAACTTCTAGGAAGCTGTATTTTAATTCTGCGTTCTTCTTGCATGATAGAAGAAGGTATTGTAGTGTACTCAATTTGGGCTACAACTAGCTGTTGACTAAAGCAAATAACAAGTAAACTTAAAACTAGCTTTTTCATGAGATTAAATTTTATAATATTTTAAAATACTAAATTAATTAAAAAAAATTCTTTCTATTCAAAATTGGCAATAGAATAATTGAAAGGAGTCCTAAAAATAACATGATTGCTGTTTGCACTGTCCACAATATCCAACCTAAAGCCTCTCCAGCTGTTTTTTCTACGCCGTAAATATGAAGCACGCTAGCTATTGCTACAGGATACACTCCCAGTCCTCCACTAGTGATTGATATTGAAAAAGAGCCCACAATAAAAGCAACTAAAATTTCGCCTAGACCTAATTCTGCCGTTTCGGTTATGCTATATTTGGTAACCCAAAATATTCCAACATACATAGACCAAATTAAAAGTGTGTGAAAAACAAATTTTCTTTTAGCTTTAATTTGGGTTATAGACTTCATGCCATTGAGTAGACCATTTAAAAAATCACTTATTTTTAAGATCCATTTATTTTTGCTTTTTTGAATTAATTTATAGGTGAGGTAAACAAGAGCAACTCCAATAATCATTACCGCAAAACTCAAGCCTAAGTTAATATTTCTTTCAGCAAAAAATTCAATAATTATAGGAGCTTGAGATGTCATTGCAAAGCCTATAATAACAAGCAGGCATAACATATCAATTATACGTTCTGTAACAATCGTACCGAAAGTTGAATCAAAGTCTAAGTCTTCGTAAGAAGCTAATGTGGCTCCTCTTAAAAGTTCTCCAGACCTAGGAATTCCTAAGTTACTAAGATAACCCACCATAACTGAAAAGAAACTATTATAAAACGGGGGGTTACAGTTTAGCGGAGCTAACAGAAATTTCCATCGAATAGCTCTGGATACATGGGCAATAATACCCATCACAATAGATAGTGTAATCCAATAAAAATTAGCCCCTTTTATTTGTTGCCACATCAACTCAAGCTCATCTGCAGAAGATGTACTGATAGAATACCAAACAAAAATTAACCCCAACAGCAGTGGGATTGCAATTTTCATCCCTTTTGAGAGGTTTTTATTCATTTGCTTCAGTTTTATTCTAACAAGTTGTCATCATTAGGAAATACTAATGAAGGCTTAAATGTCTTAGCTTCTTTTTCGTCCATCATAGCATAGGTCATTAAAATAAGGATATCACCTTTTGCAACTTTCCTTGCGGCAGCTCCGTTGAGCGTAATCTCGCCACTTTTTCTTGGACCAGGAATAGCGTAAGTTTCTAAACGTTCTCCGTTAGAATTATTAACCACCTGAACTTTTTCGCCCTCAATAATATTTGCAGCTTCCATAAGCTCTTCATCAATAGTAATGCTACCTATATAATTTAAATCAGCGCCAGTTACTTTAACGCGATGAATTTTTGATTTAACAACATGAATCCACATAACTTTCTTAATTTACACTAATATTATCAATTAATCTTACATCATTAATCACAGCGGCAATAAAAGCCCTGTATTTTTTATTTTCAACTTTATCTTCAGTAGGTATTAAATCGTCTACAGCTGCAAACTCAAAATACTCTAAATCAAGTCGCTTTTCTTGATCAAAAAGCCCTTTTACTTTTTCTTTTATTTCAGAAATACTCAACTTGTTAAAATTGTTTTTAGCGTAAAGCAAGCTTCTATGCAACAAGGTGGCCACTTCAAGTTGTTGTTCATCTAAGCGTTTGTTTCTAGAGCTTTTAGCTAGACCTGATGTCTCTCTGTAAGTAGGCGATCCAATAATTTCAACGGGTTGCTTTGTGATTTCTACAAGTTTTTTGATTAAACTAAGCTGTTGATAGTCTTTTTCTCCAAAATAAGCTTTGTGGGGTTGAACTATATTAAACAAATGTTTGATAATTGTACCAACACCGTCAAAATGACCTTGTCTAAATTCACCTTCCATAAATTTTGTAATGCTTCCAAAATCAAAAGTTTCAGCAACTACACCCTCTTTGTATATTTCTTCTATACTAGGTGTAAATACAATTGTTTTTGAATTTTGCTGATGAAGTAAACTAACATCTGCTTCTAAGTTTCTTGGATACTTTTGTAAATCAGAAGAATTATTGAATTGAGTTGGATTGACAAAAATACTTACTACAACGTAATCACAATCCTTGTAAGCATGTTCTACTAATGCTAAGTGACCATCGTGTAATGCACCCATAGTGGGTACTAAGCCAATAATTTGGTTTTTTTGGGTAAGCAAATTGAGCGCATCTTTCAGCGCTTCAACAGTTTTTATTTGCACTTGATATGATTAAGAATTCGATGCAAAGCTAATATTTTAACTTCAATCAACATAAATTTTTGTAAATTTGCACGTTTTTTACTGTTAATCTGAAATTTATAATCTTATGAACGATAAACGAATTCTTTATGTTTCTGCTGAAGTGGTTCCTTACTTGCCTGATAATGAAATATCTACTATATCATTTGAAGCACCCAAAATGGTCAACTCAATGGGCGGGCAGACAAGAATTTTTATGCCCAAATTTGGAAACATTAATGAAAGAAGGCATCAATTACACGAAGTAATACGTTTATCGGGTATGAATTTGGTGGTAAATGATTTAGACATGCCATTAATTATTAAAGTAGCCTCTATACCCAAAGAACGCATGCAGGTTTATTTTATTGATAATGAAGATTACTTTAAACGCAAAGCTACGTTTACCGATGAAGATGGCCAACTTTTTGAAGACAACGACGAACGCTCGATTTTCTTTGCTAAAGGAGTGATTGAAACGGTCAAAAAATTGAATTGGGCTCCAGACATTATCCATGTACATGGTTGGATGGCTTCATTAGTACCTCTTTACCTAAAAAATTATTACGGAAACGAACCCCTATTCAAAAATTCAAAAATTGTAACTTCTGTGTACAACAGAAGCTTTGATGGAACGTTAGATACAGAAATGGCTAAGAAAGTTTTGTTTGATGGGCTTGAAGAAGAAAATGTGGAGCATTTAAAAGAACCACATTACGCTAGTTTATTAAAAACTGCTATTGAAAATTCAGACGCTGTTATTAAAGGTTCAGAAACAATTGATGAAACCTTAAATGATTTTATAGATGCATCTGGTTTACCTTGTTTAGAATACATTCCAAAAGAAGAGTTTGCTCAAGCTTATCAAGATTTCTACCTTACCAAAGTACTCAACGAAGAAGAATAAACGTATATGCTTAACTACAGAATATTCATTTTAATTTTATGCACACTAACATTCATTTCTTGTGATGATGATTTCACAGAAACAGGCGCTGGTCTAATTAACACTATTGAACTCCCACCACTATTAGAAATTGATAATGTTGCATCTTACTCAGAGTCTTTCGGCGCTGTTCAAGCGAATAATATTTCAAATTTTTACATCGGTGATTTTAATGACCCAGTGTTTGGAAAAAGAAATTATTCAATACTTTCTCAATTAGAGCTTTCAACAAACAACCCAGATTTAGAAAACCTAGTTGAATTGGATAGTGTGATTTTAAGCATTCCCTTATTTAGTAGACAAATTGCTGAAAATGAATTTGAAATTGATTCTGCTATAGGCAACACAGAATCTAATTTTAAAGTGAAGGTGTTTAAATCAAATCACTTTTTGAGGAATATTGACCCTGGCCCAGATGGTGAATTTGACCAGTCTCAAGTTTATTTCAATAATGAATTAAGTGACTTTCTTCCTAATATTGAAAATGAACCCATAGCGGTTTCTGAAACACTAACACTAGCTGAACTTAAAGAACAAAAGTTTTTAATTGAAGTCATCAATGATAGTATTACCGAGGAAGTGGCCATACCTCCCCAAATTAGAATAACCATACCTAATTCATTTATACAAGAAGAAATCATTAGTAAAGCTGGAGGTCCTGAATTAGTTAGTAATTCTGCATTTAAAAATTACTTTAGAGGACTGTATCTAGAACTAGAATCTGATAATGATGATGTTTTATTAGGATTAAACATGAATTCAGAATCTGCCTCCATAAAAATGTATTATAAAACAGAATCAGAAATACCAGGAGACCCAACCGCAGGTACAGAACCTACCACAGAGATTAATGAGGATGAATTAGACCTCTTATTTAGAGGGATAAGTCTTGGGTTAAGCGAACAAGAATCATCCATTAATTTGAGCGCGCAAGACACTATTCAAGGAGAAGAATTCACCTACTTGAGAGGTGGTGCTGGATTTGCCACGGTAGTAAAATTGTTTACAGGCGAAGACACCAACGGTGACGGCATATCTGACGAACTAGAAGATTTAAGGGAAAGAGATATAATGGTGAATGAAGCTAACTTAATTTTCTACATAGATGAGGAAAATGCTTCATCAAGCCTAAATAGACCTATACGAATAATGGTGTATGATTTTGAAAACAATGCTGTGTTTACTGACTACAATAATGACCCTACAGCATCAGACTCTTCTCCAAGCGTTTCACTAATTTCTCATTTAGGTCCATTGTCAAGAGATGAAGACGGAAATTTGATTTACAGAATTAGGTTAACCGACTACGTTAACGACCTAATTAACGGAGATAGAGAAAATGTAAAAATTGGTGTTATTGTAACAGACAATGTCAATATTACAAGCACCGTGAGCGTAAAAGATACACATTTAGGCTTATTTGAATCTGTATTGGCTCCATCAGCAAATAATATTAGAGGAACAATTTTACACGGATCAAATTCGCCAAATCCTGAAAAACGATTAAAATTACAAATACAATTAACAGAATTAACTAATTAAATAAAGATCATTATGTGTGGAATAGTAGGATACATCGGGCACAGAGAAGCTTACCCAGTGATTATTAAAGGTTTACAACGATTAGAATACAGAGGATATGATAGTGCTGGAGTAGCCCTTTTTGATGACCAAGGAATTCATCTTTGCAAAACCAAAGGCAAAGTGGCAGACCTAAAATCAAAATGTGAACAAGAGTTGTCAACCCAAGCAAAAATGGGAATAGGTCACACCCGTTGGGCAACGCATGGAGTTCCAAACGATATTAATTCACACCCTCATATATCTAACTCAGGAAACTTAGCTATTATTCACAACGGAATAATTGAAAATTACGAAACACTAAAAACTGAACTTCAAAATAGAGGTTATACTTTTACCTCAGATACAGATACAGAGGTTTTAGTTAACTTAATAGAAGATGTTCAGAAAAAAGAAAAGGTTAAACTGGGTAAAGCTGTTCAAATAGCACTCAGCCAAGCCATTGGAGCCTACGCAGTAGCTGTATATGACAAAAACAAGACAAACGAAATTGTAGTTGCAAGACTAGGTAGCCCATTAGCCGTTGGAATTGGGGAAAATGAATTCTTTATTGCTTCTGATGCATCCCCTTTTATTGAATATACGAAAACCGCAATATACTTAGAGGATGGAGAAACTGCTGTTATTCGTTTAGGCAAAGACATCAAAGTAAGAAAAATAAAAAACGATAGTTTGGTTCAACCTTACGTTCAAGAATTACAAATGAATTTAGATCAAATTGAAAAAGGAGGATTTGATCATTTCATGTTAAAAGAAATATACGAGCAACCAGATGCCATAATAGACACCTACAGAGGTAGATTATTAGCCGATCAAGGCTTGATAAGAATGGCTGGTATTGACGATCATTTGTCAAAATTTCTAAACGCCAAAAGAATTATTATTGTGGCTTGTGGAACATCATGGCATGCGGGACTAGTAGCTGAATATATTTTTGAAGATTTAGCAAGAATTCCTGTTGAGGTTGAATATGCATCAGAATTTCGCTACAGAAATCCCGTAATCAATAAAGACGATGTAGTGATTGCTATTTCTCAAAGCGGTGAAACAGCAGATACTATGGCCGCTATCAATTTAGCTAAAGAAAACGGAGCTTTTGTATTTGGGGTTTGCAATGTAGTGGGTTCTTCCATATCTAGAGCAACAGACGCTGGAGCGTATACACATGCAGGACCAGAAATTGGAGTCGCTTCTACTAAAGCATTTACCACTCAAATTACTGTACTCAGTTTAATAGCACTCAAATTAGGAAAAGAAAAAGGATCGATTAGTACATCAGATTTTAATATGTACCTCAATGAGTTAGAGTTGATTCCTGAAAAAATTGAAAATGCTTTAGCCAGTAATGAGCACATTATAAAAGTAGCAGATTTTTACAAAGGCGCGAAAAATTGCCTTTATTTAGGAAGAGGATATAACTTTCCAGTAGCTTTAGAAGGAGCACTAAAGCTTAAAGAAATATCTTATATTCATGCAGAAGGATATCCAGCAGCAGAAATGAAGCACGGCCCCATAGCCTTAATAGACGAGGAAATGCCAGTAGTAGTTATAGCTACAAAAAAAGGACATTATGAAAAGGTGGTGAGCAATGTACAGGAAATAAAATCCAGAAAAGGTAAAATTATAGCTATTGTTACTGATGGAGATAAGCAAGTAAGTAAAATTGCAGATCATGTAATCTCAGTACCAGATACTTTTGAAGCTTTCACTCCTTTATTAACAACAATTCCACTGCAATTGCTTTCGTATCACATTGCAGTTATGCTTGGTAAGAATGTTGATCAGCCAAGAAATTTAGCAAAATCTGTAACTGTAGAGTAAGCTAAGCCAACACAAAACCACTAAAACAACAACATAAATGTTTGACTATCATTCACTTATGTTGTTTTGTTAAGGTATAGAATTACTTGAAAAATAATTTCTTCATTTCGCTGTAAAAGTTTTTATAAATAATCTATATTTGCATGCTGAAAACGAGAGCGTTTTCAATTTTATAAAGTAAAAAAAATTTATCAATAATGTCTCAAGTTAAAGGTAAAATCTCTCAAATTATAGGTCCTGTAGTTGACGTTGAGTTTGAAAAAGCAGAAGATCTTCCAAAGATTTATGATTCCCTTGAAGTAACTCGTCCAGATGGAGTTGTAGTTGTTTTAGAGGTGCAATCTCACGTTGGTGAAAACATAGTAAAGACCATTGCAATGGATTCTGCAGACGGTCTAAGTCGAGGTGTAGAAGTTATATCTACCAACAGTCCAATCCAAATGCCTATTGGTGATGACATATACGGACGCTTATTCAATGTAACAGGGGATGCCATTGATGGTCTTGGAAATTTACCTAAGTTAGGTGACCAAGGAATGTCAATACATAGAAAAGCGCCTAAGTTTGAAGATTTATCTGTTTCAACAGAAGTCCTGTTTACAGGGATTAAAGTAATTGACTTAATTGAGCCGTATGCAAAAGGTGGTAAAATTGGTCTTTTTGGTGGTGCCGGTGTTGGAAAAACAGTATTGATTCAGGAACTAATTAATAATATTGCTAAAGGACACGGAGGTTTATCTGTGTTTGCAGGGGTTGGTGAGCGTACCCGTGAAGGAAACGATTTACTAAGAGAGATGCTAGAATCTGGCATTATCAAGTATGGAGATGATTTTATGCATTCTATGGAAGAAGGCGGTTGGGATCTTCAAAAGGTTGATAAAAATGCCATGAAAGAATCCAAAGCTACGTTTGTATTTGGACAGATGAACGAACCTCCTGGAGCACGTGCTCGTGTTGCTCTTTCAGGTTTGACTATAGCTGAATATTTCCGTGATGGTGCAGGTTCTGATCAAGGTAAAGATGTACTTTTCTTTGTTGATAATATATTTAGATTTACACAAGCTGGTTCTGAAGTATCAGCTCTTTTAGGGCGTATGCCTTCTGCCGTTGGTTATCAACCAACCTTAGCCACCGAAATGGGAGCTATGCAAGAAAGAATTACCTCTACTAAAAAGGGTTCTATTACATCTGTTCAAGCAGTATATGTCCCTGCAGATGACCTTACTGACCCTGCTCCTGCTACAACCTTCTCTCACTTAGATGCAACAACCGTACTTTCAAGAAAAATTGCTGAATTAGGTATTTACCCAGCAGTAGATCCATTAGATTCTACCTCTAGAATCTTAACAGCAGATATATTGGGTAGCGAACACTATGATTGTGCACAGCGAGTAAAAGAGCTACTTCAGCGCTATAAAGAATTACAAGACATTATTGCAATTCTTGGTATGGAAGAGCTTTCTGAAGAAGATAAGTTAGCCGTTTCTCGCGCTAGACGTGTACAACGTTTCTTATCACAACCTTTCCATGTTGCTGAACAGTTTACAGGTATTCCAGGAGTTTTAGTGGATATCAAAGAAACAATAAAAGGATTTAATATGATTATGGATGGTGAGTTAGACCACCTTCCTGAAGCTGCTTTCAACCTAAAAGGCTCTATTGAAGAGGCTATTGAAGCAGGTGAAAAAATGTTAGCTGAATCTTAATTTATAGCATATGCACTTAGAAATTGTAAGCCCAGAGCAGGTATTATTTAGCAACACAGTTGATGTAGTAAATGTACCAGGTGTAAATGGAGAATTCCAAATCCTTAATAATCACGCACCCGTGGTTTCTGTTCTTCAAAAAGGGTATATCAAATTAGATCAAAACACAACTATTGATCCTAAATTTCAAGATAAGTTTGAAAAGAAAGAAGGAAAACTTTGCTTTCCTATAAATGGAGGTGTAATTGAGTTAAAAGATAATAAAGTTATTATTTTAGTAGACTAATTCCTTCTCTACAAAGCATAATTTACACTAAAGGTCAGCTAGATGCTGACCTTTTTTTTTGTGATACATAAAACCCAACACGAATAACAAACTAAACTCTATCAATGAAACACAAGGCAAAAGTCTATCTCAACCAACAAATTATTTCATTTCAAAATTAGGCTACGCATTTTATCTTTATGATAGAAAGCGTACTTTTGTGGCTTTATATATAACAGAGATTTCAAAATAAAAAACTATGCAATATAATTTTAATGCTATTGAAGCTAAATGGCAAAAAAAATGGTCTGAAGAACAAACTTTTGTAGCAGAAGTAAGTCAAGAGCAAAAAAAGTTTTATAGCTTAGATATGTTTCCATACCCATCTGGAGCGGGTCTTCATGTAGGTCATCCTTTAGGATATATTGCAAGTGATATTGTAGCACGATATAAAAGACACTTAGGCTACAATGTACTTCATCCGCAAGGCTATGATTCTTTTGGCTTACCAGCCGAACAATACGCCATTCAAACAGGACAACATCCTGCAAAAACCACTCAAACTAACATTAAAAGGTACCGCAAACAATTAGACCAAATTGGATTTTCGTTTGATTGGTCTAAAGAAGTAAGAACAAGCAATCCAGATTACTATAGATGGACGCAGTGGATTTTTATGCAGTTGTTTAATTCATATTATTGTTACAATACCCATAAAGCTAAGCCCATTGAAGAACTCATCAATCATTTTGAAGAAAAAGGAAACTCAGGATTAAATGTAGCTTCAGATGAAAATTTAACGATTTTCTCTGCTACAGAATGGAAGCAATATTCCCCTGAGCAAAAGGAAGCGATTTTATTGCAGTACAGACTTACCTATTTAGCAGAAACTGAAGTAAATTGGTGTCCTGCTTTGGGTACAGTTCTCGCAAATGATGAAGTAGTGAACGGCAGGTCTGAGCGTGGAGGACATCCTGTTCACAAGAAAAAAATGAAACAATGGAGTATGCGCATTTCTGCCTATGCAGAGCGCTTGCTTAAGGATTTAAATCAACTGGATTGGAGTGATAGTATTAAAGAAGCACAACGCAACTGGATTGGTAAAAGTGAAGGTGCAAGCGTGTGTTTTAAAGTGAAAAATCACCAAGCTGATATTGAAGTTTTTACAACAAGACCCGATACAATTTTTGGGGTTTCTTTCATGACCCTAGCTCCAGAACATGATTTAGTTAAAACAATAACCACTAGCAAGCAAAAACAAGCGGTAGAAGATTATATTGAAGCCGCTTCTTTGAAAAGTGAACGCGATAGAATGGCAGATGTAAAAACCATATCAGGAGTTTTTACAGGAGCTTATGCAGTACATCCTTTTACACAAGAACCTATTCCTATTTGGATAGGTGATTATGTTTTAGCAGGTTATGGAACCGGCGCTGTAATGGCAGTTCCTTGTGGAGACCAAAGAGATTTTGATTTTGCTCAGCATTTTAACCTTCCAATACCCAATGTTTTTGAAGGTGTAGACGTTAGCAAAGAAGCCTATACCGATAAAGAGAATACAGTAATCACTAATTCAGACTTCTTAAATGGACTTGCAGGGAAAAAGGCTATTAAGGAAGCTATAAAAGCATTAGAAGAAAAAAATATAGGTCAACGCCAGACTAATTTCAGGTTAAGAGATGCCGTTTTTTCGCGTCAGAGATATTGGGGTGAGCCATTTCCTGTGTATTATGTGAATGGTTTACCTAGGCTAATAGACGAAAAGCACTTGCCTTTAGTTTTGCCTGAAATTGATGAGTATTTACCCACAGAAGACGGGGCTCCTCCTTTAGGTAGAGCAAAAAATTGGGCATGGAATACCCAAACCAATCAAGTAGTTGAAAACAGTAAAACAGACCATATTAGTGTTTTTCCTTTAGAGCTAAACACAATGCCAGGTTGGGCTGGAAGTTCTTGGTACCTGTTCCGTTATATGGACTCACAAAACAATGAAGCAATTGCAAGCAAAGAAGCATTAGATTATTGGCAAAATGTAGATTTATATATTGGTGGTAGTGAGCATGCCACAGGTCACCTACTGTATGCAAGGTTTTGGACAAAGTTTCTAAATGATTTGGGACTAATTCCTGTGGAAGAACCCTTCAAGAAAATGATCAACCAAGGGATGATATTAGGGGAGAGTGCTTTTGCTTATCGAAAAAAAGGAACTAATGAGTTTATTAGTAAAAACAAAATAGGAAACATAGAAGTAGATCCTATTCATGTAGATGTTTCTATGGTAAATCTTTCTAACGAATTAGACATTGAAGCCTTTAAAAAATGGCGCGCAGAATTTGAATCCGCTAAATTCGTAACAGAGGAAAATGGTTCATTTGTGGTTGGGCGTGAAGTGGAAAAAATGTCGAAATCCAAATACAATGTAGTCAACCCAGATGATATCTGTGAAGCATATGGTGCAGACACCTTACGTATGTATGAAATGTTTTTGGGACCAATAGAACAGGCCAAGCCTTGGAACACTGCAGGTATTACTGGAGTGCATAATTTCTTGAGAAAATTCTGGAAACTATATCATAACGGAGAACAGTTTGAAGTGACTGATCTACCGGCTTCAAAAGAAGCCTTAAAAACACTGCATAAAACCATCAAAAAAGTAACAGAAGACATTGAGAATTTTAGCTTCAATACTTCAGTTTCAACGTTTATGATTGCCGTTAATGAGTTAGCTAAACAAAAGTGCAACGCTAAAGAAGTATTAGCGCCATTAGCAGTTTTAATTTCACCATTTGCACCACATATTGCTGAAGAACTTTGGGAGAAAATGGGACATAATGACAGTATAGCTAAAGTTCCTTATCCTAAGTTTGAAGAAAAACATGTGGTTGAAGATACCAAAACATATCCCATTTCGTTTAATGGAAAAATGCGTTTTACTTTAGATTTACCTTTGAGTTTATCTAAGGAAGAAATTGAAGAAATAGTGATGAAGGAAGAAAAAACCATGCAGCAACTAGCAGGTAAAACCCCTAAAAAAGTGATTGTTGTACCTGGTAAAATAGTAAATATTGTTGGATAAATTAAAAATCTATTAAATGTAAATTTGAATTCAAATTTGGCTAAGAATTTGATGATGATTATTTTAAAAATTGAAAAATTATGATGACTTATTATGTGCTCATTGGAGCTATTATGCTTGTAAGTTGGTATGTGAGCAGTACCTTAAAAAAGAAGTTTGAAAAGTATTCTAAACAACAATTACAAAACGGGATGAGCGGTGCAGAAATTGCACAAAAAATGCTAACAGACAATGGCATTTATGACGTTAAAGTGATTTCAACAGCTGGACGTCTTACAGATCATTATAATCCTAAAGACAAAACCGTGAATTTGAGTGAGTCTGTTTATAACCAAAGAAACGCAGCCGCAGCTGCGGTAGCTGCTCACGAGGTAGGTCACGCTGTGCAACATGCTAAAGCATACTCTTGGCTTGAAATGAGAAGTCAATTAGTACCTTTAGTGCAGGTTGCTTCAACCTACAGTCAATGGGTTATTTTAGGAGGCTTAATTTTGTATGGAATGGTAAGCGCTGGTGTGGGGCAAACGGTGCTATTAGCGGGAATTGTAATGTTTGGATTAGGAACCTTATTTAGTTTTGTTACCTTGCCTGTAGAATATGATGCTAGTAACAGAGCTTTAGCTTGGTTAAAAAATCATAATATAGTTACTCCTCAGGAGTACAATGATTCTGAAGATGCCTTAAAATGGGCTGCTAGAACATACGTTGTAGCCGCTGTTGGCTCATTAGCAACACTATTGTACTTCATCATGATTTATCTAGGGAGAGATTAGAAGTAGATTGTAGAGTTTAAAAAAAAAGCTGTTTTTAAAAAAACAGCTTTTTTTTGTTTGAATAGAACAGCCATTCAAATTCAACAATTAAATAAGAGTGTTTTACTTACCCAACTTTTCTGCGGTTAATTGAGATAATCTTACAATAACTTCAGTAGCTTTTACCATGCTTTCTAAAGGAACATATTCAAATCTTCCATGAAAATTATGTCCACCTGCAAAAATATTAGGACAAGGTAACCCCATATAGCTGAGCTGCGAACCGTCTGTTCCACCTCGAATAGGTTTTATAATTGGTTGAATTCCTAATGATTTCATGGCTTCTTCTGCTAAATCAACAATGTGCATAACAGGCTCAACTTTTTCACGCATATTGTAATATTGATCTTTGATTTCTAATACAATAGTACCATTACCGTACTTATCATTAAATTGAGAAGCTAAGCTTTTTAGTAACTCTTTACGTGCTTCAAATTTATCTTTGTCATGATCACGAATAATATAACTTAATCGAGTTTCATCCACTTCACCCTTCATCTCTGTAAGGTGAAAAAAACCTTCTCTACCTTCTGTTTTTTCAGGAACCTCATCAGCAGGAAGTGCGTTTATAAATGCATTAGCAATATACATTGAATTAATCATCTTTCCTTTAGCATAACCTGGGTGAACTATTTTTCCTAGAATTTTAACTTCAGCACCTGCGGCATTAAAATTTTCATACTCCAATTCGCCTATGGTGCTACCATCCATAGTATAAGCCCATTCAACACCAAATTTTTCTACATCAAATTGATGTGCTCCACGTCCAATTTCTTCATCTGGAGTAAAGCAAACCCTAATTTTACCGTGCTCAATTTCTGGATGAGCCAAAAGGTATTTCATAGCTTCCATAATTTCAGTAATACCTGCTTTGTCATCGGCGCCTAAAAGAGTTGTTCCATCGGTTGTAATTATTGTTTGCCCCTTGTAAGTTTGAAGCTCTTCAAAGTAAGAAGAAGACAAAACAATGTTTTTTTCTTTGTTCAAAATAATATCTCCACCATCGTAATTTTTATGAATTTGAGGTTTCACATTAGTCCCTGTAAAATCTGGAGTAGTATCAAAATGAGACACAAAACCAATTACGGGTATTTCTTTTTGGGTGGTTGCAGGAAGGCTTGCCATGACATAAGCGTTTTCATCAATACTTACTTCTTGCATTCCCATTTCTTCTAATTCTTGTTTTAGCAAATTGGCTAAATCCCATTGTTTTTCTGTGCTTGGGGTTTTTGTACTTGAAGCATCACTTTGGGTATCTATTTTTACGTATTTCAGAAAACGATTTAATAATTCTTGTTTGTTAATCATAAGTACTTTTCTAAATTTTAATAAGGAGTGCTAAATTAACTAAATTCCTGAGAATTTTAAGCGCAAACGTCAGGTCAATTTTTATGAAAACCTAGTTAATTAGTTATGCTACTTGCTTGCCTCTAGCTTTTTCCCAAAGCAAAAACCAATCCACTTCATCCAAATGAACTAAATTTGCTTCACTTGCTTTTATCATGCGTTCAACTTGAGTTGTACCCACCACAGGAATTATTTTTGTAGGGTGTTTCAATAACCAAGCTAGTAAAATTTGAGCTTCGTTACAGCAGTATTTATCTGATAAATGACGTACTGTTTCCTGAAGTTGTGCATAGGTTGAATTAAAATAACTTCCCAGCGGACTCCACGCCAAAGGTTGAATTCTATGCAATTGCATAAACGTAAGCAAGCCATTGGTTAAAGTTTCAGATTGAAGTAAAGAAATTTCAATTTGATTACAACTCACTTGTAAATCTTTCATCAGTAACTGCATTTCCATTATAGAAAAATTAGAAACTCCAAAGGCTAGTATTTTTCCTTGTTGCTTCAGTTGAGCAATAGCCTCTTTAATTTCATCTACCTGCATTAGTGGACTCGGCCTGTGCAATAAAAACAAGTCTAAGTAATCAGTCTGTAAGTGTTGAAGTGATTGCTCCACAGATTGAATAATGTAGGAGGCATCATATTGATAATGTTTTACCACAGGATTTCTAGGAAGACCTTCCAATTGAATGCCACATTTTGATATCAATTGAATTTGATTACGTTCAATTTCCATTTCAGAAAAAGCCTCGCCAAATTCAGCTTCAGTAGAGTAGCTTCCATAAATATCGGCATGATCAAAACTAGTAACTCCGTTGGTTAAACAAGCGTCAATTTGTTGTTGATAAGCATGTTTAGAAAACTGTTTCCCCCATTTTCCCCAGGTCATACAGCCTTGAATTGGATTTGATAATTTCATTTTTTTGAATGTGAAAATAAGGTTTTTGTAAGGAAATGTGTTTATAAAGTGGTATTTATTCATGTTGAACAAATAAATTAATTCTTTTCACGAAGATTTGAAGTTTTTAAGTTGGCTGTTTTTATTAAGAAAAGAAGGATTATTTATAAATTGCAAAAAAAATCACCTTATGCCACTTATTCAAATTCAAGGTTTAAATATAAGTTTTCCCAATAAAAAGGAAGAGAACCAAGTGGTACATCAACTCACCTATGCTGTTGAAGAAAATGAAATTTTAGGTATTGTTGGAGAATCTGGCTCAGGAAAGTCAGTTTCTTCCTTAGCTATTATGGGACTTCTAAGTGATAATGCTTCGGTTGAAGGGAAGATTTTATTTGAAGAACAAGACCTGCTTCAGTTTTCTACAGAAGCAATAAGAAGTTTACGAGGAAACGAAATTTCAATGATTTTTCAAGAACCAATGAGCTCTCTCAACCCTTCCATGAAATGTGGAAAACAAGTCTTAGAAGTAATTCTTCAGCATCAAAAACTTAGTAAAGCCGAAGCTAAAAAGCAAGTTTTGTCATGGTTTGAAGAGGTGAAATTACCTCAACCAGATCGAATTTATAAAGCCTATCCGCATGAAATTAGCGGGGGGCAAAAACAACGGGTAATGATTGCCATGGCTATAGCTAATCACCCCAAACTCCTTATTGCTGATGAGCCTACAACTGCTTTAGATGTAAGTGTGCAAAAAGATATTCTTCATTTATTAAAAAAGCTTCAGAAAAAAAGAGAAATGAGCGTGATTTTTATTTCTCATGATTTAGAAATTGTAGCTCAATTAGCAGATCGTGTTCTTGTAATGTATCAAGGAAGATTAGTAGAACAAAATACGGTTAAAGAGTTGTTTGAACACCCTAAAGAAATCTATACCAAAGCCTTATTGTCTTCCAAACCTACAACCCAAAAAAGATTAATTCCGCTTCCTACGGTAAAAGATTTTTTAGAAAACAAAGTTGATTTTCATGAAGAATTGCCTGAAGAGCGTCAACATAGACATCAAAATATCTACGCAAAAGCACCGCTTTTAGAAGTTAAAAACATAGAAAAAAGTTTTTTTACATCTACCTCTTGGTGGAAAAAACCAGAAGAATTTAAAGCCGTAAATCGGGTTAGCTTTAAGCTCTATGCAGGGGAGACCATGGGGTTAGTGGGTGAGTCAGGTTGCGGTAAATCCACCTTGAGTAATTTAATTCTTCGCTTGGACCAAGTTGACCAAGGAAGCATTTACTACCAAGGCAAAGACATAACACACCTTGAAGGCGAAGAACTAAGGCAACTAAGAAAGGAAATTCAATTGATTTTTCAAGATCCGTTTTCGTCTTTAAATCCAAAGATAAAAGTAGGCGAAGCCATTATGGAACCAATGCAGGTTCACGGGTTGTATACTTCCGCTAAAGAACGCAAAGATAAATGTTTGGAACTGCTAGAGAAAGTAGGGCTTGAAGCCAGTCATTTTGAGCGATATCCGCATGAATTTAGTGGAGGGCAGAGACAACGAATTGGTATTGCTAGAACCATAGCCGTTAATCCGAAGTTGATTATTTGTGACGAATCGGTTTCAGCCTTAGATATTTCTGTGCAAGCTCAGGTACTGAATCTACTCAATCAATTAAAGCATGATTTTGGGTTTACTTACTTATTTATTTCACATGATTTATCAGTGGTGAAATACATGTCAGATCAACTTTTGGTTATGCAAGAAGGCAAGATTGTAGAGCAAGGAGATGCAGACCAAATTTACAATCATCCCAAACAAATCTACACCAAAAATCTTATTGAAGCTGTGAAGCTGTAATTTGAGGCTTAAATTGGCACTACCTCATACCAGTTATTATTTGAAATTACTGTAAAAGAAAATGAATATTTTTTTCTTTATGTAAATTAGAAAAATCAAGCATAGCCGTAGCTATGGTTTCT
>JAIUMH010000022.1 GCA_022565635.1 Flavobacteriaceae bacterium
TGGATGTTCTTATTGAATTAAATAAATTTATTAATCAGTTTTAAACAGCAATCTATTTTACTTTTTTAGTCCGCAATATCCAAATATTACCTCATAAGAAAGTTCGTATCTTACTATTCAAAAAAAGTTCCTGCCTGACTAGCGAGCGCAGGCAGGTTGACAAAGTGAGAATAGTCGAACTCAGGTTTATAACATTTGTGTTTACAAAACCGAATTAAAACATCTTTTTTTAACCCTACTTCAATCACTCTTACCTGATCATAATCTGAAATAACAGCATCAATTAACAGAAAAAAATTGAATCCAAAAAGTGATTATAGTCATCATTTTAAATCAATCATCAACTTTCAGCGCTTTATTATTGGATATCTTGAACAAAAAATGTAATTTTAACCTAAATTAGAAAATAATGAAAAAAATATTAGTTCCAACCGACTTTTCTCCTTTAGCAGAATCAGCTTTAAAAATCGCCGCCCAAATTGCTAAAAAGCATGATGGTGAAATCTACCTTTTGCACCTTTTAGACCTACCTTTAGACCTAATTGACAAATCTGGAGGTAACAGTCAAAATTTACCTGAATCCATTTTCTTTATGAAATTGGCTCATCAACGCTTTACAAAAGCCATGAGCCAACCTTATCTTGAAGGCATTAAAGTTCAAGAAACTGTTGAATTTAATACTGCTTTTGAAGGTATTATGGAAGCTGGCAAAAAACATAATTGCGATTTAATTATTATGGGGTCTCATGGCGCTGAAGGTGCTAAAGAAGTTTTTATTGGCTCAAACACAGAAAAAGTTGTAAGACATTCAGAAATTCCTGTTCTTGTTGTAAAACACAATTTAGAAATATTTAATGCAGATAACTTTGTTTACGCAACAAACTTATCGGTAGAAACAGCTGACTCATTTAAACAAGCCTTAGCATTTGCAAAAAAACTTGATGTTGAGATTGATGTAGTTTTCATTAACACTCCGTCTAAGTTTAAAACTTCAAAAGAAATTGATGACCGTATTAAATCTTTTACAAGCGCTGTAGGTGAAGGCAATTACCATGTTACTGTTCAATGCGATAAAAACACAGAGGATGGTATCTTAAATTACGCAAGAAAAGTAAAGGCAGATGTTATTGGTATTGGCACACACGGAAGAAAAGGCTTAAGTAGATTGATTAACGGTAGCCTTAGCGAAGACCTTGTTAATCATGCCAAACGTCCTGTTATTACTTTTAAGATTAAGTAAATCAAATATATAAATCAAGTTGTAAAGCCGAAATATAAAAATTTCGGCTTTACATTTTACAAATCATCACTACATATAATGAACAAAATAGAACATATTGGAATAGCGGTAAAAAACATAAAGGAAGCTACTGAAACCTATGAAGCTTTACTCAACAAAAAACCCTACAAAGAAGAAGAGGTTGAATCTGAAGGTGTAAAAACTGTGTTTTTTGAAACTGGAGAAAGCAAAATTGAATTGCTAGGTGCAACTTCTGATCAGAGCCCCATAGCGAAATATCTTGACAAAAAAGGAGAGGGAATTCATCACATAGCTTTTGCTGTTGATGACATTAATTTTGAAATTCAACGTTTAGAAGCAAAAGGATTTCAACTTATTAATCAAAAAGCTAAACCTGGAGCTGATGGTAAAATAATTGCGTTTCTTCATCCAAAATCTAATCATGGTGTTTTGGTTGAACTTTGTCAAGATGCATAAAATTATTTTCTCTCAAGCTCATCTAAAAAATAAAGTAGTCTATTTTTAGCATTGGCTTGAGATCCAAAAACGTGCTTGATCAATTCACCCTTTTTATCAAAAATAAGCCAAGTAGGTGTTCCTTCAGCTTGGTATAAATCATACATCAAATGCTCGTGATCTATATAAATAGGTAGCGGGCTTTTTTGATCTACAAAAATGGACAACAATTCTGTTTTACTAAAAGTTTGTTGACCTAAGTTAGTATGTACTAAGTTTACATTTAGCCAAGGAAACTCTTGAGCAACAGACCATGCAAAAGGAATAGCTCTTCCTGTACATCCCAAGCAAAATTGATGATAAAGAAGAAATAATTGATGCTTATTAGGCAATAGTAATTGCGTAAAGTCTATCGGTTTTAAATCTAAATCTGTAAGTTTTATCTTCATACTTTTATAAAACATCAAGACCCCACTCGGGCGAGTGAGGTCTTGAATTAACTAACCAATCTATTATGAAAAAACTTCATCCACTGCAAATATAAGCACACATTTTAATTAGAGCAAAAAACTGAGTATTAAATCATGAAATTTAACTAAAAATTACAAGAGTACATTTTATTTCTTAAACAAAACCAAATCACATCATCATAAGATTGCATCCCCTTACATCACTATGATCAAACCGTCCTAATATTTCAAATGTGTTTAAGCTTATTTCTTTCCCTAAATCTTGAGTTGCGACAAATGATAATGTGTTTACATTAGCCAAATCCACAAAATTTATCCCTCCCACTTTTCCTTGTGGCACGAAACTTAAAGGATCTTCAGTATCTCGTAATAGAAACTTTAAGGTAGGAGGACATTGAAAATGACCATTCTTTTTAGCATAAGATTGAGACAGCATTTCGGTCATTCCATATTCACTTGCAATACTATCTATTTGGAACCCCATCTGAAGTTGTTTATGAAGTTCTTTTCTAATAATTTCTTTTCTTCTTCCTTTCATTCCACCTGTTTCCATAACTACTAAATTAGATAAATCAAGTGTGTGTAGTTGTTTGCTATGCTGTTCTACCAAATCTAACAAGGCAAAGGAAACTCCTATTAAAAGTACTTTTTTAGAGGTTGAAGATAATTCTGTAAGAAGATGAATTAATTGATTATAGTTATTTAAAAAAAAGCCACTTTCAGCATGTTGACTATCTTCAATCATTTGATTAACCATGTAAATTAAAGAAGAACCTTTTCTTTCTAGATAAGAGGGAAGCAATCCTAGAACAACATAATCATCTACCGATCCATAAAAATACTCAAAATTCATCTTAAAGTTAGCTTCATAATCCTTAACTGAAGGAATGTAATGTTGACTTAAGGTATCGCCGGTGGTTCCACTACTTTTAAAAATGGTATTAAAGTTTTTAAAAATAGAGTTTTTGATAGAGTGAGTTTTAAAAAAAGAAATGGGCAAAAAAGGGATATCTTTTAGGCGATTAACTTGACTTGGTTGTTTATGGAGTAAATCACAAAATTGTTGATAAACAATAAGGTTCTGGTATTGATACTGAAACACCTTGATAGCTGTTTCTTCAAAACCATGTGTTTTGATTTCTTCTAGACATTTTAAATAATTCAAATTCAAAAAAAAATTAAATGAGTTACAAAAATAAACAACCGCTTCAAAGTTGAAGCGGTTGTTTTATAAAATTTAAAAAGCTTATGATTAGTTAATAATCAATTTTCTTGTTGTATTCTGATTTCCTTGTTTAAAGTTAATCATATACATTCCAGATTGAAGTGAATTTATATCCAATCTTGTTGAACCATTAATCTTTGTACTGTACACTTTTTTGCCAGTAACATTATAAATATTAACTTCAAAAGATTCACCCGCAGGAACCTCTAAATTCACAAAGTTTTTAGCTGGGTTTGGGTACAAACTAAATTGCGTTTTCTCAAAACCATTAATGCTTAAAACAACATCAATATCATTAAGGTCTCTTGGAAATATTTGAGCCGTACCATTAAATTGAGATGCAACACCTCTTAAGCCATCTAAAGTTCCTGTTGGAATAATTGCACCTATGTAATCTGCATCAAAAAACTCGCTTCTAATAATAGAAGAATCTATACCGTCTGTAAAATCATAATTTTGACCAGTTTCAAACTCAGCAGAACCATCAGCATCAACAAAGGAAACATTTTGAAAACCAATTAAAGTAGATTCATACGTCTGAAAGTCAGCAAGGTATTGAGAAATAGTAATAATTTGAGTTTCTGGCATTTGATTGCCAACTACTACACCATTATCTACTAATGGTGCTAATTGTAAAACCCCATTAAAGACTGCTGTTTCTCCAATTAAATTAGTAACTTGATCTCCAACTTCGTAAGCATCTTCTGCAATTACACTGCTATTGTCAAAAATCATAATACCAGAAAAATTCTCATCTTGAAACCACTTTCTGTTATTAAAATCATCTGAGTGAGACATGGTAGAAACCCCAGTAATTTCATAAAACCTCCCGGCACCATTTTCTAAATAATCAGCTCTTAGTTCTGTGATATTATTTACTTCAATAAAAGTATCTATGCTAAAGTTTCTTGTTACCTCAACAGGCGTATCTAAATCGTTTCCATCATTATCAACAAGTTTAACAAGTAAAGTGTAAGTTTCACCTGCACTAAGGTCTACTAATTCAAAAGAGTTTGCAAACACATCAACAAAAGGCTGTTGGTTTAAGGAATACTGAATATAGCCATCACCATCATTTTCTTCAGCAGAGCTAGATAAAGAGAAGTTAAAAATCCCTAAGTTAACATTCAAACTTTCTGTAACCGGAGAAAACACAGCGTCTTCTGAAGGTGAAGAGACTGTTAGATTAATATCACCAGCTCCAAAATCTGTAATGATAATATCATCTATATTTAGACGTCTGTTTGAACTTCCTTCTTCAGTTTCGCGTTTAATTCTAAAACGGATATCACCATCCACATCAACTTGTTCTGAAAAAACTTGAACATCGTCTGAATCTGGAGCAGTGAAAACTGAACCAACTTGAACCCAATCGCTCCCTCCATCAACACTGTATTCAACTTTCCAATCCACTTGAGAATCAGAACCAAACCTTCTATATTCAAAGCTAATATTTCCTGCACCGTTAGCTTTATCTTCAACCATTACCATTTCACTTTCACCGTAACCTCTAAACCGAGCTGAACGACTACCGTTTTTCCAGTCTGAAGCCGATGTTCCAATTAAAGTTTCAGTCATTTCCCAATCAAGTCCACTTAAATTAACTATTCCTGGTGCATAAGCTCCTTTAGTTTCTCCATCACCTTCAAAGTCTACAATATATTGAGCATTTAAAGAAAAGCTCAACACTAAAGAAAATAAGAATAAAGTAATTTTTTTCATTTCATTTATTTTAAAATTCGATACAAAAATACAAAAATAAAACGAATAGTTTTTGGTTATTTTTTGAATTAACGATTTGATAACCTCAGGCTTCTTTTGTAATAATTTACATTAAATTTACAAATGGTCTTAATTTTACAAATTTTAGTAATTATTTCTTAACTTTCAGTCGTAAATAAGCTTGTACATTTGCATTGAATAACAGAACAAAAATGAAGAAAAAAGACACGTTGATTTTAGTGGTTGATGATGAACCAGATATTTTAGAGATTTTAAGTTATAATCTGAAAAATGAAGGATATCAGGTAGCCTTAGCTGAAGACGGTGTAGAAGCCGTTAAAAAAGCTAAAGAGCTTCAACCAAATCTAATTATACTAGATGTAATGATGCCTGAAATGGATGGCATTGAAGCCTGTGAAAAAATAAGAAGCATTCCAGAGTTAGAAGATACGCTTATTACATTTTTAACTGCTAGAAGTGAAGATTATTCACAAATTGCTGGCTTTGAAGCTGGGGCAGATGATTATATCAATAAACCTATTAAACCCAAGGTACTATTAAGTAAAGTGAAATCATTGCTTAGAAGATTTAAAGAAAAAAAATCTGCTGCTGATGTTTATACTGTAGGAGAATTGACCATCAACAGGAATGAATACAAGGTCATTCTTGAAGGTACAGAAATGACTTTACCTAGAAAAGAGTTTGAACTGCTTGCCTTACTCACCTCAGAACCCAATAAAGTTTTTAAAAGAGATGAGATTTTAGATAACGTTTGGGGGAATGATGTTGTTGTTGGAGGAAGAACAATTGATGTCCATATAAGAAAGCTCCGTGAAAAAATTGGTCAAGAAAAAGTACAAACGGTGAAAGGAGTGGGCTATAAGTTTATACACTAATGGGAAATAAAGTCAAAAAAACCTATAAATTTGCATTTTATACTTCACTATTACTAAGCCTAGTTTTAAGTGCATTGATTATTGTTTATGAAATGCTCTTTCATGAAATTAACTGGTTTTCCATCTTGATTTATTCTCTGGTTTGTTTTGTAGCCGCTTTTTTTATTATTCAATACAGAGTTGAGCATTTTATCTACCGAAGGGTTAAATCTATTTACAACAGCGTTTCACTTTTGGATGCCGCATCTTTAAGAAAAGATAGAATTACAACAGATATGGCTTCTTTAAAAGCTGAAGTAGAGAAATTTGCACAAGATAAAAAGTTAGAAATTGAATCTTTAAAAGTAAGAGAAAACTTCAGAAAAGAGTTTATGGGCAATATTTCTCATGAATTAAAAACTCCACTTTTTACAGTACAAGGTTATATTATGACTTTATTAGATGGCGCCATAAAAGACAAAAAGGTTAGAAAAAAATACCTTAAAAGAGCGAGTAAAGGGGTTGACAGGCTTTTGTATATTGTAAAAGACTTAGACATGATTACCAAGTTAGAGACTGGTGATATGACTTTGTTTAGAGAGGATTTTGAACTAAAGGAAGTGATAGAAAACGTGTTTGAGCTTATTGAAATGAAAGCTGCTAAGAAAAATATAAAAGTTGATTTGATTGCGCCAGAAACTTCAATAATGGTTGCTGCAGATCAAGAGAGAGTGCAGCAAGTGTTAACTAATTTAATTGTAAATTCAATTAAATATGGTAACAAAAATGGTTTCACTAAAGTGTATGTAGAAGACTTTAATCAGGATAAATTCATTGTTAAAGTAGAAGATAATGGAATTGGAATTGAAGAGGAAAATATTCCGCGGCTTTTTGAACGCTTTTTTAGGGTAGATAAATCAGGTTCTAGAAAAGAAGGTGGTTCTGGATTAGGGCTAGCAATTGTAAAACATATTTTGGAAGCACATGAAGAGCAAATTGATGTAACCTCTCAATTTGGCAAAGGAAGTACTTTTTCTTTTACCTTAAAAAAATCAGTTTCAACACCTGCAAAAAAACCCAGCAATAAAATAGGTTTTTTCTTTTAGTTGATGATTTCTTGATAACTCATAAAAAAGCCTTCAAAACACAATTTTTTGAAGGCTTTTTGGTAATATGTAATGTCTTTTTGGCTATGCAATAGCCTTGTAATAATTAATTTCTTTGGCTATCCCGTCCCAAAGCTTAGCTCTCAATGCCAAAGCTTGAATAGATACTTGCTTAGCTTCTTGCCATTTTTGATCATCGTTACCGCATAACTCTTCAATTAAAGCTAATGCCATTGGACCGTGCTCATCTTCATCTAATTCTATATGTCGGTCAAAATAATACTTGAACAAACTCAAGTCTTCTTCTGGAAAATTCTGTTGAATTTCACCTATAATAGAAGTAAACATATCCGGTATAAGCTCCTCTCTTCCAAAAGTGAAAGCCGCTGCTATTTCGTGTGGCTTTCCTTGGTGAACTATTTTAAAAGTGAATTCCAAAAATTCTTGAATACTGGATGGAAGCTCAATTTTCTCTATGGCTTCTTCAAAGTTGTTGCCTTGCCTAATCTTTTCCACTAATGCTTCAACTTTTGAAGTATCTGCTTTAGCTTTTAGCATTGCGTCAATATACATTTCAAAATGACTTTGACGCTCTCCGTGAATATTCACGTCCGTTTCTTCAGCTAACACAATTTCATTAATCAAATACCTATGTTGTGGATTTCCCTTAGGAATCCATGGGGTGGAGACGCAAGTTAGTTGTGTTTGAAGTGCTTTTAAAAGCGACATAAAGTCCCATACTGCAAATACATGATGTTCCATAAAAACCTGTAAATCTTTGGGTCCTTCTACCAATTTATATAAATCATGATGCAATAATTGATTTCTATAATCTTGTATTTCAGCTTGTAACTTTTTAGTATCCATATTCAAAATTTTATGCAAAATTACAACAAAAAAACCGCAGATAAGGAGGTCTTATTGCGGTTTTAGTTTTATTTAATTGAAGTTGAATGTTACTTAAAAGCAGCTATTCCGGTAATGTCCATACCTGTAATTAATAAGTGAATATCATGCGTGCCTTCGTAAGTAATTACACTTTCTAAATTCATCATGTGGCGCATAATTGAATAATCTCCTGTAATTCCCATACCGCCTAAAATTTGTCTAGCTTCACGGGCAATATTGATGGCCATTTCAACATTATTTCGCTTAGCCATAGAAATTTGTGCTGTGGTAGCTTTGCCTTCGTTTTTTAACTGTCCTAAACGAAGAGCCATTAACTGAGCTTTGGTAATTTCAGTAATCATTTCTGCCAACTTCTTTTGTTGCAATTGAAAACTTGCAATGGGTTTGCCAAACTGAATACGTTCTTTAGCATACCGAAGCGCTGTATCATAACAATCTAAAGCCGCACCAATCGCTCCCCAAGCAATTCCATATCGAGCAGAATCTAAGCAGGAAAGAGGAGCACCTAAACCACTTTTACCAGGTAAAATATTTTCTTTAGGTACTTTTACATCTTGAAAAATCAGTTCGCCTGTAGCAGAAGCTCGTAACGACCATTTGTTATGCGTTTCTGGTGTTGAAAAACCTTCCATACCACGCTCTACTATAAGACCGTGAATACGTCCTTCTTCATTTTTAGCCCAAACAACGGCCACATCACAAAAAGGGGAATTAGAAATCCAAAGTTTTGCTCCATTCAGTAAATAATGATCTCCTTTGTCTTTAAAATTAGTCACCATTCCTCCGGGATTAGAACCGTGGTCGGGTTCTGTAAGACCAAACGATCCCATCATTTCACCGCTGGCTAACTTAGGCAAGAACTTTTTCTTTTGCTCTTCGGTTCCATAAGCATAGATAGGAAACATCACCAAAGAAGATTGTACCGAAGCAGTAGAACGAACACCGCTATCACCACGTTCAATTTCTTGCATAATTAATCCGTAAGAAATTTGATCTAACCCTGCACCTCCATATTCTTCAGGAATATAAGGACCAAAAGCACCAATTTCTGATAAACCTTTAATAATTGACTTTGGAAATTCTGCTTTTTGTGCAGCTTCTTCTATAATTGGACTCACATCACGCTTAACCCAATCTCTAGCCGCTTGGCGAATAAGTTTGTGTTCCTCTGTTAGTAAGTCGTCAATAGAATAATAATCGTGGCCTTGATATACGTCTTGTTTCATAGTTGTTAAAATTATTGATTTACAAAAATAATGAAACTTTTTGTGCTTTGAAATGAACACTTGTTATAATTTGAGGTTTTTTTTAAACATATTTAAAAATATTAGTCAATAGATCCAAAACATTTACTAAAGTAATGACACAAAATGCTTATTTAGAGTTTGCAAAAGGTTTTTCAAATCACATAATCTTAAGAAAATAGTTGGTAGTTTTTATTATTTCTGAAAAAGACTTAAATTACAACCAAAAAAAGTTGAATAAATGTTAGAAAGTCCATTATTTATAGTTCCAGTTAGCACTAGCCTAATTTGTATAGCGGCTGGTTATTACATGCTAAAAAAACCTCCTAAAAACATCAATCACTTTTATGGATATAGAACTAAAAAAAGCATGAAAAATCAAGAAAATTGGGAGTTCTCACAGAAATTTTCCGCTCAATCTATGATTAAATGGGGAGTTATATATCTTTTTACTTCCATACTTGCTTTTTTGGTTGAATTAGAAATGAAATGGGAAATATCACTGGCCTTAGCATTAATGTTTATTTTTGTTTTTATTCCGGTTATTGAAACTGAGAAAGCGTTAAACAAAATGAATTCTGATGAAGAAAAAAAACTTAAGAGATAAGCTATCCTCAAAAATTTTTAGTCGTGGTGATGTACCATTAGCAGTATATGCTGTAGTAATTATTGCTATGCTTGTTTTATGGAAACTCAATGAAAGTTATTCTGAGTTAGCAGGCGACTTTTTTGTAGAAATGTTTGGTGTAGCTTTTACTCTATTCATCATCGATGTATTGTTGGTTCGCTCTAAATCGAAGCGATGGAAAATTGTACATGATGATGTAGATTACTTAATTTCTAGGGTGGTTAACCGGTTAAGGGATGGATTATCTTATCGAGCTTTTCAGTTTACTCCCGATGTTGATGCCACGCAAAGTATCCTAGACCAACGCGGAGATTTTTTAAAACATATTGAAAAGCAAAACAATGAAGAATTGAAAAATAGTTTATTTGAGAAAGAACTTTTTAGCCTAGAAACTTATCATTACCTTAATGAACGTGCCACTGATGTTTGGGAAATCATCAACATGAAGTATTCTGAATACTTGTCACCCATTCTTGTTTCTCAACTCATTAACTTACATGCTTGTTTAAAGGATTTAGCGGGACATAATGTACAATATAGAAAATCAGACCGATATCAAGAAGACGCTGCATTTTACAAAAAAGCTGCATTAAACGAGATTATTTACACCTTGCATGAAACCATTTCGCTTTTAAATGAACTGAAAGAACAAGGTTTCTCTCAGCCTGCAAAGCGAAGTTTTGAAAATATAAAAACGGATAGGAAATAAAATCACCTACCCGTTTCTATATTCTGTCTATTTATCAATAGGCTTCTTACTATTTTACTCTACTGAAGCACTTGAGGTTGGAAACTTTCTATCTAATTTTTTAAGTAAACCCTGAAGCACTTTGCCTGGGCCAACTTCGGTATAACTTTCCATTCCATCTGCCAACATTTGTTGCATGGTTTGCGTCCATTTTACTGGAGCAGTAAGTTGAGCCATCAAATTCTTTTTAATTTCTTCTGGATTGGTTACTGCAGTTGTGGTTACATTTTGATAAATTGGGCATTTAGGTTGGTGAAAAGTAGTTTCTTCAATTGCTTTTGCCAACTCTTCTCTTGCTGGTTCCATTAGAGGCGAGTGAAAAGCGCCACCAACAGGTAACAATAAAGCTCTTTTAGCCCCTTTTTCTTTGAGTAATTCGCAGGCTTTTTCTACTGCTTCAGTAGCACCAGAAATCACTAATTGACCAGGACAATTGTAATTAGCAGGAACCACTACTCCATCAATTTGAGCGCAAACTTCCTCTACCACTTCATCTTCCAAACCTAAAACTGCGGCCATAGTAGAAGATTGATTTTCACAAGCTTTTTGCATAGCTAAAGCGCGTTTATAAACCAATTTTAAACCGTCTTTAAAACTTAATGTTCCGTTAGCAACTAAAGCAGAAAACTCACCCAAAGAGTGGCCTGCTACCATATCGGGTTGAAAATTTTCTCCTAATACCTTACTTAACACAACAGAATGAATAAATATGGCGGGTTGAGTAACTTTGGTTTGTTTGAGGTCTTCAGCAGAGCCTTCAAACATAATATCTGTTATGTTAAAGCCTAAAATTTTATTGGCTTGTTCAAATAACTCTTGTGCGGCTGGCGACTTTTCGTACAAGTCTAAACCCATTCCTGAAAATTGAGCGCCTTGGCCGGGAAATACGTATGCTTTCATCTGTTTATTTTTATAAATTGTTGAAATTTGAACCTCATAAGTATTTTAATTCATCTTAGAACACCTGTAGGTTCTTCATTGGTATTAATGTTTCAAATTCTGAGCAAAAATACACTTATTTTTAGTTTATAAAAGTCAACCTGACTTTAGTCTAAGTAAATGTACTTTTGAATGATGCTGTTTACAGAATTGAAATAAGATTTTCCGAACAAATTTAAATGCACCAAAAGATAATACAATTGAAACAATTCCACTCTTGATTTCCAATTTTCATCCAGAGGGAAATGTTGATGATAGGACTCAAAAACCTGTTCATCAAAACCCCCAAAAAGTTGCATCATGGCTAAATCCATTTCTCGTGGCGCATAAGCAACAGCTGGATCGATTAAAACTGGCGTTCCATTTTGGCAAATCATAAAATTACCACTCCATAAATCGCCATGAATTAAACTAGGAGGCTCATCTGGAACAATCTCCATAGCAGTTTGATAAAACTGTTCTAAGTTTTTGAATTCAAATCCTTGTTTCCTTGCTAAATCAAATTGAGGAGCTAATCTATGGTGTACGTAAAAATCATTAGCCTTTAAAATTCGCGGGTTTTTCTGCGGAAGCAAACCAATATAATTAGAATGATTAAGGCCAAAAAGAGTACTCGAATTTTGATGAAGCTCAGCCAGTTTTTTTCCGAATTCGGCTGAAAAATTGACCTTAGGCTTACCTTGCTCAATATGTTCTAAAATCAAATAAGCGTAATGGTTCACTTCTCTAAATTGCAAGACTTTAGGAACAACAAAATTAGATTTGTTTTTGAGGAGTTGAAGTCCTTTAGCTTCAGCTTCAAACATAGTTGGAAACTTGGAGGAATTATTGAGTTTTACTACCCGTTTTTTAGAAGTGGTTTCAAGAAGAAAAACCGCATTACTATCTCCTCCAGAAAGTGGTGTAAATTTCTTGAAGCTTTCATTAATCGAGTTACAAATTTCTTCAAATAGCACTTGCATAGTTGTATGCTTTTTTAATTTCAAATCTAGCAAACTTTATTGGTTGCAAAAACTTGGCATCAAAATAAGTTGTTTTTGTATTCAAATTAACGTTTTGTTGGTTATTTTTATGTGCGTAAAGTTTTAGCAATTAGAGGTAATGATTTACTTTTGCGCCGTTTTAAAAGTGAGATAGTTTCTTTTTGAAAACGATATTGCGTTAGGGATAGAAGTGGAAATCCCGGACGACTCAAAAAAATGTTTTTCTTGTTTTTTAAAAGCGACCCAAGAAGCTCTTTAAAAAGCTTAGTAAAACTTTTTTGAGGAGGAGGAATTGAAACGGATAGCCCGTAATACGCCCAAATACGTAATTTAATATTAATTTTATATACAATGAAAGTAGCCGTTGTTGGTGCCACCGGTATGGTTGGACAAGTAATGCTTCAAGTACTTGAGGAGCGAAATTTTCCGTTAACTGAATTAATACCTGTTGCTTCTAAGAAGTCGGTAGGAAAAGAAATTGAGTTTAAAGGAAAGAAGTTTAAGGTGGTTGATTTGGAAACAGCGGTAAAACGAAAACCTGAAATTGCTTTATTTTCTGCGGGTGGAGAGACTTCTTTAGCGTGGGCACCCAAGTTTGCTGAAGTGGGTACGCGCGTAATTGATAATTCTTCTGCTTGGCGAATGAATCCTGAAATAAAATTAGTAGTTCCTGAAATTAATGCTCAGGCGCTTACTGCTAAGGATTTAATAATTGCTAATCCTAATTGTTCAACTATTCAATTGGTGATGGCGTTGCATCCTTTGCATAAAGCGTATGGAGTAAGGCGTGTAGTAGTTTCTACTTACCAATCTATTACTGGTACGGGAGTAAAAGCAGTAAATCAACTTGAAAATGAGTATGCGGGTAAGGAAGGTGAAATGGCTTATCCTTATCCTATTCATAAAAACGCTATTCCGCATTGTGATGTGTTTTTAGAGAATGATTACACCAAGGAGGAAATGAAATTGACACATGAAACCAAAAAGATTTTGGCAGATGACACCGTTTTAGTTACTGCTACGGCAGTTAGAATTCCGGTGGTTGGTGGACATAGTGAAGCTGTAAATGTTACCTTTGATAAAGATTTTGAAGTAGGTGATGTAAAACGATTGCTAAGTGAAGCTGATGGTATTGTTGTACAAGACCACGTAGCAGTGAATCAATACCCCATGCCTATTTATGCCGCAGGTAAAAATGAGGTTTTTGTAGGAAGAATTAGGAGGGATTTTACAGCAAAAAACACGTTAAACATGTGGATAGTTGCAGACAACTTAAGAAAAGGAGCAGCTACAAATACCGTTCAGATTGCTGAATATTTGCTAACAAAAGATTGGTTTTAATGAATGAGAAGCAAAAGAGCCAATATTTAAATAAAAAGTTAAAGATTATTCTGTAAATTCTTTTCTACAATTGCTTTTTTTTTGTGCAATTATTGAGTATTAACTATTTAAAATTCTATATTTGCAATAGAATATAATTTTAATATGAAGAATTTATCTTTTCTGATTTTATTTACGTTAATGATTTCAGGCGTTTCTTTTGGGCAGAATCCAGGTTTTGGTGAATTTGATGTACCTCCTCCAGGTGATGAAAATTTTGAAGATGATACTGATGATGAAATCATACCTATAGATGGATTAATTGCTTTAGGTTTATTGGCTGGAGCGGTTTATGGTATTCGAAAAAAGCGATAAGTTTATATATATAGTCAAAACAAATCGGCTTGGTTTTTTTAAATCAAGCCGATTTGTTATTTTATACGGTTTTTATTTTGCTTTACAAAAGCATCCCAACCTGTGTAGGACTTTTCTTGTTGGGGTTTATTGGTGTTGTAAAAATGACAAACTGCAGCCGCTAAGCCATCTGTTGAGTCTAAATTTTTAGGTAATTCTTTAATTTTCAACATAGATTGAAGCATTTTAGCTACTTGCTCTTTACTTGCATTTCCATTACCGGTAATAGCCATTTTTATTTTCTTGGGGAGGTATTCTGTAATAGGAATTTCTCTAGAAAGTCCTGCCGCCATAGCAACTCCTTGGGCTCTTCCTAATTTAAGCATAGATTGAACATTCTTGCCAAAAAAAGGAGCTTCAATGGCTATTTCATCTGGGTGATAAGTTTCTATTAAATCAATGGTACGCTCAAAAATAAGCTTGAGTTTAGTGTAATGATCATTGTATTTTTTAAGCATGAGCTCGTTGAGTTGCATGAACTCCATTTTTTTATCCACTACTTTGATTAATCCAAAACCCATAATTGTTGTTCCTGGGTCTATGCCTAAAATAATCCGTTCTTGTTTCAATTCAGTTTTTATTTGTTTCTTTGTTGTGATGAATCACAAAGCTAAACATTATTTAGTTGTTTTCTTGAAATATGCCCTTTTTTGGGTGTGTTTGTATTATTTATATGTCTATTTACTAAAATTTGAAATTGATCTTTTATTGATAAAGGTCAGTTTAGAGGAGAAAAATGTTGCTCAATTAACTTTTATAATTTTCACACTCATTTTATGTACTTGTTTTAATTGGTTTTTTGAGGTTTTAAAATGGCAGAAACTTGTTAAGACAATACAAGAATTAAGTTTTAAGTCAGCCTTTAAAATAAGTTTAGTTGGGCATTGTTTATCTATGATTACTCCTGCAAAAACAGGTGATTTTATGGCTAAAATTTATTTTCATAAAAACACAAAGGCTATAATTCCTTTAAACCTTTTTCATCAATACTCGCAATTGCTAGCCACTTTACTTGTTGGGGCCTTATTTTTGTTTTTCTTTCCTGAATTTAAATGGATTTTTAATAAAATCCCATTTCCTGAAAAAACATATCCTTTCCTGTTAGGTTTGGGTTTGGTGAGTTTAACGGTGTTTATAATGTTGAAAAAAAAGCTTATTGCTCCGGTTTACCATTGGTTAAATAAAAATATTAAAACAGCTTTAGAAGTTCAAGTGTATGCCTTTCTCAAATACTTTTCGTTTAGCATACAGTATCTTATTTTGTTAGTGTTTTTTGAAGTAGAGGCAAGTAATTTAGTGCTTTTAGCTGCGATAAGCATCACTTATCTTCTAGCCTCACTAATTCCGGCAAACCTTATTGTAGATATAGGAATAAAAACAACATGGGGAATTGTACTATTTGGTTACTTAGGTGTTGAAGCCAGTGTAATTGTTTTTATTAGCTTTAGCATGTGGGTTCTCAACTTTGCTATTCCTGCTTTGTTGGGTGGACTATTCATTTTAAAATCTAAACCAAAATTAAATCAACTTGTTAATCAGCCCAAATGGTCTTAATTGTAATTAGTATTGTTTACTTTGCCTATGCTGTTTTGTTGATGGGCGCTGTACGAGGCATCAACATAAAAAATTTGCAAGATTGTAGTGCAAACAACTTCAAGGCTAAGTTTAGTATTTTAATACCTTTTAGAAATGAATCTCACAATTTACAACAGCTTGTTGATAGCTTGAATAATTTAAATTACAATTTTAACTGTTTTGAATTGATTTTGATCAATGACCACTCTACAGACAATTTTAAGCATGGTTTGCAACATCTAAATAAAGAATTCAATTTTCAACTATTGCAATTAACTAACAAGCATGGTAAAAAAAATGCTATTTTAAAAGGAATTGATGAAGCAAAATTTGAATATATAATTACTATTGATGCGGACTGCTTAATACCTGAAAACTTACTTAGCTCTTACGCTTCATTAATTGCTAAAAAGGATTGCGATTTAATTATTGGTAGTGTTGTACTATCCTCAACAAATTCATTTATTGAAAAGTTTCAATTTTTAGACTTTTTAGCTATGCAAGGTGTTGGATTAGGATGGGCAAAAATTCATCAAGCTTTTTTATGCAGTGGTGCTAACTTATGTTATAAAAAGTCGGTTTTTAAAGAACTCGATCCATTTAAAAATAACTTATCAATAGCTAGTGGAGATGATCTATTTACCTTAATGGCGTTTAAAAAAAATAAAGCCAAAATAGGCACCAATTTAGATGCGGTAGTAATTGCTAAAAGCCAACCTACTTTAAAGTCGCTTTTTGCACAAAGAAGACGATGGTTGAGCAAAAACTCATCGATTAAAGACGTGTTTTTCAATATAACAGCAATCCTAGTATTTCTTTGTAATTTTAGTTTGATTATTCTTTCTATTTGTAGCTTTATAGATTTAACTTACTTAGAATTTTTATTCGTCTTTTTTGTTATTAAATTTATTTTAGATTATTTTCTATTGTATCAAATAAGTTACCGTTTAAACACCGTGATTTGTTGGAGAAATGTATTAAAAATGAGTTTTTTGTATCCATTCTTACTAGTGTTTATTTTTTTAAGTAACTTTATCCAATTAAATGAATGGAAAAACAGAAAAATTTAATGAGATTACAAAGCCTACTTATTTTACTATTCGTTATTTGTTTTGACTTTGTAAATGCGCAAAATCAAACTGAGTTGGAAGAACTAAAAGCCTCTATGCAACCAATTGAACAAGGTGAAATTAACTTATATCTTTTGGATGCTGAAAAATCTAGAAGGTTTTTTGTTGAAAAAAACAGCACCTTTACAGAATTACTTCCAGGCAACTACAAAGAAGTTATAGACCAAGTTACTTCAGATAAAGACTTAAACACTTTAAAGGTGAATTACGATTTAAAAAGCTTATCTAAAGTTGTACGCTCTTATAACTCCACGAAAGACAAGTCGCCTAAGTCCTTAGATATTGGTGCAAGAATAGGAGTTTGGGCTGGAATGAGTAATTTTGTTCAGTACCCATCCATTCAGAATGCAAACGATAACAATTTATTTTTTGGTGTAGAACTAGAAGCTTATGGTAAAAAAGATTTTAAAAGACATGCTACGGTATTTCAACTCAGAAAGTCAATTCCTGGTGATGTAATTGATTTAGACTTAACAGAATTCATGTTGGGGTATCGATTCAATATAATTAACCATAGAATATTCATGTTGTATTTTGAGGCAGAGCTAGTTCGTGTAAGTTATTATGATTTAATTTATTCTGATGAAGCTACAACACAAAACCCTGAACCAATACTTTACAAAGATTCTGGAAGATTAGATTTAGACGCACCTTTAGGTTTAGGGGTAGGTTTGGCTGTTCAACTTAGTAAAGGCGTATACTTTACCTTAGGATACTCAAACCTTGTTCAAATAAATGAAACAAGAAACGATTTTCCTGTAGATATTAGAACTGGATTAAAATTTAATTGGTAGGGGTTAGTTGTACTGGAATCTGGTACTCAGAACTAACCAATACACCTCTTTTTTGAGCTGGAAAGAGTTGCGGCATTTTTTGAATTTGAGTTTGAAAAACAGATTCTATTTGTGAATTATTCAAACTGGTAGATTGGCATTCTTTAAGGCTTATTTTACCATTTGAATTTACACTAATGATTAAAAAAAGTTGCGTGTGCTCTTCAATTTTTAGCGATGATAAATCCAACTCTGAAATAAGGTGTGCTTTAAATTCTTGATAAAAACAATCTAAGTTGTCTTGTTCTTCATATTCATTACAATTTGGGAAATAAGGATGTTGGTCAACTTGATTAAAGGAGATTCTTGCTAATTCGCTTTTCACTAATTTTTCAACCTCTTTCTTTTGTTGAGCTTCAAAATTGCAGGAGCAAATAAGGAAGAACAAAAAAATTAGACCCCAATTTTTCATGTTATATAAAAAAGAATTACTCATCTGCATAAATTGTAAAAACAATAGGTAAATTAAACCTTGCTTCAATAGGTTCACCGTTGAGTTTAGCGGGTTCAAATCTTGGAAATCTCTTAATAGCACGGCGTGCTAATTTATTCAAATCATCATCAATACTACTAATGTTTTTGATTTCCAATTTTCCTTTTTTATTGACTTTTAAAGAGGTATAAATTGTAATCTCATAATCTCTTACAAAAACTTGATCATAGTTTTCTCTAAAAACATCAATGGCTTTATTGGTTTGAAAATGTTGTTTAATAGCAAATTGAATTCTTTTTTGTGTGCATTCATTTCTTTTATCTGAATTTGGAATAGATGCACAGTTTTTAGTATAAGGTCTTGTAAAGTCAATAGTTGTTGCATTTTCAAAACCTCCTGCTTCAAAAACAAATATATCTTCAAAAGTATAAGTTGTGTTATCTTGATATGGATTGTTATTTAAGGCTGCTTTTAAGTCCTCAAAATTCTGTTTTTTCCTAATTCTTTTGTTTACAGGGTCAACCTGGTAAAGTTCAAAAACCTGAATAAACCAATGTTCTGACCGGGTGAGTTCAGCAGGATCTAGACCCTTTAAAAAATTAATTTCTGCAACTAATTCAGCAACGGGTACAGGTTTTTGTTTATAGGCATTGAAATCTAAAATGTGTTCCTCAATTAGTCTTTCATCCTGGCTTGTAAATGTAAAGTCTTCATTTTGAGCCATAGAGGACATGGTGAAATTAAATATAAACAATAGGTTTAGTAAATACTTACTCATAAATTGAAGATATAACAAAAATAACTATATTACACAAATCTAATGAATTTATTTGAGTATGGAGTATGTCATTTTACTTGTTGGCTTGGTTTTCATTCTAGCAGGGATGCTTGGAAGTTTTTTACCAATACTACCTGGCCCACCCCTTTCTTGGCTTGGTTTAATGAGTATTTATTTGATTCCCGAGACTCCATTCAACTACTGGTTGATTGGGGTTACATTTATTTTAATGATTATACTAAGTATTGCCGATTTTTTATTACCAGGATATTATAGCAAAAGGAAAGGGGGTTCTAAATATGCTTCTTGGGGTTCTACTTTAGGTTTAGTCATAGGACTCATCTTCTTCCCTCCTATAGGTTTAATTATTGGTGCCTTTTTAGGTGCATTTTTAGGGGAGCTTATTTTTAATCGTCAAGCAACAACACAACAAGCCTATCAATCAGCATTAGGTACATTTGTGGGTTTCATTGCTTCCACATTTATGAAGTTTGTATTTTGCTCCTGTATTTTAGCAATTTACATTTATAAAATTATAGAATTTAGAGATTTGGTGTTTTGAGAAAGCTAATAACTTGAGTTCGACAATTCTCACTTTGTCAACCTTGTCTGTGTGCACTTGTCAGGGAGGGACTGTTTTAAATAGTAAAATACAAACTTTTTTATGAGGTAAGATTTGGATATTACGGACTAAAAAAGTAAAGTAGATTGTTGTTTAAAACTGATTAACCTATCTTATTCAATAAGAACATCCATTTACTGCGTTAATTTTTTTCACGATAGCCAAAGCTATCTTACAAAAAATTGCCTTGTAACTGTCCCAAACATTCGGGATTGACTTTATGATTATAATCGAACTCAGGTTAATATTTTTTCTCTGAATAAATCTCCACTCTTATATTTTTTCAATGAAATCTTCCAAGCCTTTTGAAACATAAGTCTGAATTTGGTTAGCATCATCAATAAAAATGAACAAGGCTTCAATTTCATCAAGGCTTTCAATAATTTCAACTGACTTTTGATAGCCCATACTCATAAAAGCAGTAGCATAAGCATCTGCTGTCATGCAATCTGAAGTAATAACACTTGCGCTTAAAACATCCGATTTTACACTTTTTCCGCTTAAGGGGTCTATGGTGTGTACATACTTTTCACCATCGGCTCCTTCGTTATATTTCCTATAATTTCCTGAAGTTGCTATAGCCTGATTATTTAAAGCTACAATATAATCATAAGCGCGTTCATTATTTCCTTCTGCAGGACGGTCAATTCCAACTCTCCAAGAATTGTCTCTTTCAACATTGTTACCTTTCGCCAGAATTTCTCCACCAATATCAATGATATAGTTACTTATCCCGTTTTGTTCTAATAGCACTCCAATACGATCTACGGTGTAGCCTTTTGCAATGGCATTAAAATCGATATAAATAGAAGGATGTTTTTTAATAATTTGTTGTTGAGCATTAAGTTCAACCTGATCAAAACCCACATACTGCATTAAGGAATCTGTATTGTGGTCATTCACCTCTAAAGATAGTTTTTGGGGACCAAAACCATAATAATTAACTAACAAACCAACGGTAGGATCGAAATAGCCTTTGGTAAGCTGATGAATTTCTTTAGCTTTAAGGAAATTATCTTTAAACATATCATCTACGCTTAACTGTTTACCTTGGTTAATCTGACTTATATCTGAAGTATCTATATAGGTACTCATAGATTGATTTATAGCGTTAATGGTAGAATCAACTGCCTGAGAAAAGTCTTTTCTTTCATCAGCAAAATAGGTCATACTTAGATAAGTACCCAGAGCTTCTTGCGTATAAACTTGGGGCTGGTTTGATAAATTAGAGGTGCAGGAAACAAAGAATAGTCCTACAAGAATAATCACTTTTTTCATATTAAATTTCTTTAAGTCCAGAATAGTTGACCACATAATCATCCTCAGAATCTACAGGACGCTCATAACTTTTTATGTGTGCAAGACCTACACCAGCATAAAATGTTTTGGCATTGTATTTATCTGCATGATTTTTCATTTTAGTAAGTAGAGTTGTATCAAAATCCTGTGGATCATTAGGGTAAGTAATAGCGCGTACAACTACAAAATGGAGTTTTTTATCACGCAAGGCAACAAATTGTGGGTTCTTTTTAAGCTTGCTATTTACTGCAAGGAATTCGTAACCTTGATTTTTTAAATCCTTACCAACTATATTCATAGCTAGGTTATGCAATTGTTGTTCGTTAAGTATAGCCATAATGTAAATTTAATAAAAAACCCAGGCTTAGAAAAACCTGGGTTAAAATTTATAATGAAATATAGATTATCCACCAAAATCGTCAAAACGAATATTTTCATCTGGAATACCAAAATCTTCACCCATTTTCTGAACAGCTTGGTTCATCAATGGAGGTCCACAGAAATATAATTCAATTTCTTCTGGCTCTTCGTGGTGATTTAAATAGTTATCAATCACACATTGGTGAATAAATCCAACAAATCCATCTCCATCATCATCAATATCTTTCTTTACTTTCCAGTTATCCTCTTCTAAAGGCTCAGAAAGCGCCAAGTAAAATTTGAAGTTAGGAAAATCTTTCTCTAAGGCTCTAAAGTGGTCAATATAGAATAATTCTTTTTTTGATCTACCTCCATACCAATAGGTTACTTTTCTACCTGTTTTTAAAGTTCTAAACAGGTGATATAAGTGAGAGCGCATTGGTGCCATTCCTGCACCACCACCAACATATAACATTTCTGCTTCAGATTCGTTGATAAAGAATTCACCATAAGGTCCTGAAATCACACAGTCGTCACCTTCCTTTAAATTAAAAATGTAAGAAGAAGCAATCCCTGGGTTCACATCCATCCAACCATTCTTTTCTCTATCCCATGGCGGTGTAGCAACACGTACATTCAACATAATTTTTCTACCTTCAGCTGGGTAAGAAGCCATTGAGTAAGCACGTTCTACAACTTCATCATTTTTCATTACTAAATCCCATAAACCAAAGTTATCCCATTCCTTTTTAAACTTATCAGGTTCACCTGGATGATCTTCTGGGTGAGCAGCAATATCTATATCTTTATAGTTCACTACACACTTAGGAACTTCAATCTGGATATAACCACCAGCTTTATAGTCCATATCTTCAGGAATTTCAACAACAAATTCTTTAATAAATGAAGACACATTATAATTAGAAACTACTTTAGCGTTCCATTTCTTAATTCCAAAAATTTCTTCTGGAATCTCAATTTTCATGTCTTGTTTTACCTTCACTTGGCAACCTAAGCGCCAACCTTCAGCAATTTCCTTTCTTGTAAAGTGGGGCTTTTCGGTAGGAAGAATTGCTCCTCCACCATCTTTCACAATACATTTACACTGTACACAGGTACCACCTCCTCCACAAGCAGAAGGTAAAAATAGTTTATTATCTCCTAAAGTTGAAAGTAAGGTTGAACCAGAGCCCACTTCCATATCCTTTTCGTTATTTACATTAATTGTAACTGGCCCGGAAGGCGATAACTTAGCTTTTGCAGTAAGTAGAATAACTACCAACAACAAAACCAAGGTTAAAAAAACAGCTACACTTGCTAATACTACCGTTAAATCCATCTCTTATTATTTTTTTATAAATCAATTCCCATAAAACTCATAAACCCAATCGCCATCAATCCAGTTATGATAAATGTGATTCCTAATCCTTTTAGTGGGGCTGGCACATTAGAGTAAGCAATCTTTTCTCTAATAGCAGCAATTCCAAGAATTGCTAAGAAGAAACCAATACCACTACCCAGACCATAAACACCCGCTTCATGAATTCCTATAAAATCCTTTTGTTGCATAAATAATGAACCACCTAAAATGGCACAGTTTACAGCAATAAGAGGTAAGAAAATACCCAAAGCGCCATACAATGCTGGTGCAAATTTTTCAACCGTCATTTCTACTAATTGCACCATTGATGCAATTACAGCAATAAACATAATGAAGGTTAAAAAGCTCAAATCAACTTCTGCAAATTGTGGGCTTAACCAAGTTAAAGCGCCTTGTTGCAGAAAGTAATTATCAATTAAGTAGTTAACCGGAACTGTAACCGCTAATACAAAGATTACCGCTGCTCCTAATCCTACCGCAGTTTTTACTGTTTTAGAAACCGCCAAATAAGAACACATGCCTAAAAAGTAAGCAAAAACCATGTTCTCGATAAATATACTTTTTGTAAATAAATTAATTAATTCCATAATTCAATTTTTATGACGATTTTTAGTTTTCTTCAATTAATTTTCTGTTTCTACTACGTTGTACCCAAATTACAACTCCAACAACTACCAAAGCCATTGGTGATAGCAAAAAGAAACCGTTATCTTCATAACCTGCCGCGTAAACTGCCTCTGGTATTACTTCATAACCAAGTAAAGTTCCAGACCCAAACAATTCTCTAAAGAAGGCAACAATTATTAAAATTAAGCCATATCCAGCGGCATTTCCTACCCCGTCAAGAAAAGACTTATAAATACCATTTCCTAAAGCAAAGGCTTCTAATCTACCCATGATTATACAATTGGTAATAATCAAACCAATAAAAATAGAAAGTTGTTTACTTACATCGTAAGCAAAGGCTTTTAATATTTGATCTACCAAAATTACCATAGTAGCAACAACCACCAACTGAACAATAATTCTAATTCTACTTGGAATTGAATTTCTCAAGATGGATATAATCATATTACTAAACGCCATTACAAAAACCACGGCTAAAGACATTACTATAGCTGGCTTTAGCTGTACCGTAATTGCTAAAGCAGAACAAATTCCTAAAACCTGAACGGTAATTGGGTTATTGTCATCTAGCGGGTCTGTTAGTAATTTTCTATTGGCTTTAGATAGAAAATGTTCTTTTTCTTCTGAACCAGAAAGAAACATAATCATTTCTTTCTTTTTAGAAACTTCAGAAGTTTTTTCTGTTTCTATATTGTTTTCTGTTTTCATCATATTAAAATTATCGGATTGCAACTTCTAGTCCAGCGTCTTTTTTAGCATTGAAATAAGGAAGGTATCTGCTTAAACGCTCCTTAATCATATCGGTAACACCGTCACCTGTAATTGTAGCACCAGAAATATAATCTACCTTATTATCTCCTTTTGTGGGATTTTTGTATCCCTTTTCAACAATAACACCAACTAAATCACCATTCTCATTAAAAACTTTTTCGTCTTTAAATTGTTCTTGAAACCAAGTAGTTGTGATTTCAGCACCCAATCCAGCAGTTTCACCTTTATGGTCAAAAGTAACTCCTACAATGGTATTGATATCATCTTTTAAAGCTACATATCCCCAAATGGCATCCCAAAGCCCTTTTCCTCTTAAAGGAACAATGTAATAATTGGCACCTTCGTAATCCGCCACATAAATCGGTAAGCTCTGCTCTTCAATAGGCTTTTTTAATTCTCTTGCTAGATTAACCTGAAAAGCACTTACGTCTTCTTTTACATTTCCTTCGTGATCTAAAGAAAGTTGTTCAGTAATATATTTGTCAAACAATTCTTCAGCTCCAGCTCTATCGGTTTCAACGCCAATAGTCTTTAATATATCTTGCATTTTCTCTTGCCTTACATTTTCAGCTTGCATAGGTTGCAAAGATGTAGCCACTAAAGAAAGTCCAGCGGCAACAACCAATACCATAAGTATGGCAAATATAAATGTATATGCATTACTATTCTTATCCATAATTAAGCGGTTTTAACAGTTTTAGTTTGTAAACGTTTCTTTCTTCTTTTTACATTTCCTTCCACTACATAATGATCAATAGTTGGAGCAAAAACGTTCATTAATAAGATTGACAACATAATGCCTTCAGGATAAGCAGGGTTTAAGGTTCTAATTAAAATGGCCAATAAACCAATTAAAAGACCATAAATCCATTTCCCTTTCATAGTTTGTGCAGCACTTACAGGATCTGTAGCCATAAACACTACACCAAAAGCAAATCCACCAACAATTAAGTGATTGTACCATGCAAAGTTGGTCAAATCATTACCATCAACACCCATACTTGGTAGAGCATTTAACAACAAGCCCATCAATGCAGCACCAATAAATCCGCTTACAATAATTCTCCAGTCGGCTACCTTAGTTAAAACCAAAAGTAAAGCACCTGCTAAAACACAAAGTGTAGAAGTTTCTGCAATAGAACCAGGAATTACCCCAGTAAACATGTGGATGCTATCAAAAGGAACTTCAGTTCCAGCAGCTAATTTACCTAAAATTGTTTCTCCAGAAATACCATCTACGGCACCAGCTTCAGAAACCCAAACTTCGTTACCCGACATATAAGTAGGATAAGCAAAGAAAGCAAAAGCTCTAGCGGTTAACGCTGGATTTAAAATATTCATTCCAGTACCTCCAAAAGCTTCTTTACCAATTAAAACTGCAAAAATCACAGATAATGCAACCATCCACAAAGGAATATCAACCGGCATAATCATAGGAATTAACAAGCCTGTTACCAAGTAACCCTCATTCACCTCATGGCCTCGTTTAATGGCATATACAAATTCAATTCCTAAACCAACGGCGTAGGAAACAGCAATCATAGGCACTACTTTCCATGCCCCATGCATAAAAGCTTCCATAATCCCAACTTCTTCTCCTAATTGAGAAAAATGCTGATAGCCTGTATTCCATATTCCAAACAACAAGGCAGGAATCAAAGCTAAAACAACAGTAATCATTGTTCTTTTCAAATCTACTGCATCTCTAATATGAGCCCCTTTTTGAGTGGTGTGATTGGGAACAAACAAAAAAGTATCTAAAGCATTTACTGCTGGACGATATTTTTCTAATTTATTGCCAGGCTCAAAAGGCGCCTTAATTTCATCTAATTTTTTTCTAATAAAACTCATAGCTCAATTTTTTAACCAACTTCTGTTATCATTAAATCTAAACCTTGTCTAATAATTTCCTGTGCTTCAATTTTAGAAGTATTTGTATAATCAATCAAAGCAAAATCTTCTGGAGCTACTTCATAGATTCCTAGACTTTCCATTTTTTCTATATCTCCAGACATACATGCTTTAATCAATTGCATTGGATAAAGGTCCAACGGCATCACTTCTTCCATTTCACCAGTAACTACTAGCGCTCTCTCTTCTCCATTTAGGTTGGTATTTACATCATACTTACGGTTAGGAAATAACCAAGAAAGTGATGTTTTGGACATGGAGTGTATATCATTATCCTTAAATGGTAACCATCCAAACATTCGGTAATGGTTTCCTTCAGGAATAATAGTCAATTCGTTAGCATAATAATCAATATACCCAGCTTCTTCTACCTTAGCTCCGGTTAACACATCGCCAGAAATTAAGCGACACCCATCAGGGTTTTGACCACTTAGCAAGGTTTTCACTTCAGCTCCTATTAAGGTTCTAAAGTACTTACGCTCTTCCGCTGCATTACCTGCTACTGCTACTGTACGTTCAGCATTCAATTTACCCGTATTAAACAACTCACCAATAATAGCAAGGTCTTCAGGTCTAACTGTCCAAACGCGCTCCCCTTGGTTCATAGGTTCAATTTCATGAACTAAGGTTCCTACTAATCCTGCTGGATGAGGACCAGAAACATGCACAACCTCAGCATTTTCAACAGACTTCAATTCAGAAGCACTATCTGCATCAACACCAAGGTAAACTTTACCCTCTGTTAACTGAGACAAAACGTTGATACCGGTCTGAAAATGCTTCATTTTAGACTTCAAGATAAACTCAAAAGATGCACCTAACGGAGCGGTGTTATGAGCTGACACAAAAATAGCTTTTGGTGTATCTTCAGCATTGGCTAAAATATCGTACGGACGTTGTTGTATAAATGCACCTAAGCCTGAAGAAAAAACAAGCTCTTTCACTTCTTCCTTAGAGGCAGAAAGCGGATCCATTTGACCAAAATCCTTGTACTCAATTGTAGCATCTGCTTCAATTCTCAACTCCAAAACTCTTCGCTTTGCGCCACGCACAATCTCTTTCAATGTTCCGCTAACAGGCGAAACAAATCTTGTTTTCTCAGAATATTTTGAATAAAAAAGCTCATCTCCAGCCTTTAATTTTGCTCCCTCTTTTACTACCATTTTTGGCACTATAGAGTGAAAATTAGGTGGCTTAATTGTGTAGATTTTTGACTTGGGGGCATCTACTAAGATTTTTTCAGTCTCACCTTTCAGGTTTAAACTAAGACCCCTTTTAACTTTAACGCTTTTAGGCATTTGATTTAACGTTTAAATTTTGATAGGCAAAAATATGAATTAAAATTACATTTTCCCCTTAAACAATTATTTAAGTATTCTTATTTAGATAGATTCTAAACTATGTTTGAAAATTTATCTTATTTTTGAAAAAAAATCTAATAATGAGGTTAAGTCTATTCTTTTTTTTATGTACGCTAATTTCTTTTGGACAAGAATTTGAAGTTACCCCACCAGAATTTATTAAAACTATTGAATTTAAAGGTTCCAATCAATCTTTAAGCGGCACCCCTATCATCCCCTTAAACGGTAAATTAAACCTGTCTTTTGACGACCTAACCGCTCAAGAAGCCGATTACTACTATACTGTGAAACACTACAATCATGATTGGACAGAATCTGATTTAGCTAGAAATGAATACCTAGAAGGATTTGACAACATGCGTATGCTCAATTTTTTTAATTCCCTAAACACACTCCAATCCTTTACTCATTATATAGAAACTTTTCCAAACAACAATATTAGGAGATTTAAAGTTTCTGGAAACTACATGCTATTCATTAAAGATGGAGAAGGCAGGACAATTTTTTCAAGAAAATTTATCGTCTATGAAAATCTAGTAAATGTACAAACCGAAATTCGCAGATCTCGCGACTTAGAATTTTTAAGAGAAAAACAAGTCTTGTATTTTAGCATAGGTAAGGACGATTTTATTTTTAGAAATCCAGACCAAACGGTCAATGTAGCCTTAATTCAAAATCAAGATCACAATGAAGCCATCTATGGCTTAAAACCACAATATACGCAAGGAAATAACCTTATCTATAGATATGATAACGAAGCTGCATTTTACGGAGGCAATGAGTACCTGTTCTTTGACAACAATGATATTCGTATGGCTACCCAACGCATCCAGCGCATCGAACTCAACGAACTTTACCACACCCACTTGCGTGTAGATCGCGTAAGAGATGGAGAAAAATACATTTTCAACCCAGACGTAAACGGAGGCTTTAAAATCAACACCCAACAAGGCGAAGACCCAAAACGAGAGGCTGAATATGCTTGGGTGCATTTTTACCTCAACAACACCAAAGATCTAGAAGGCGGTGAACTCCATGTTTATGGGCGTTTCAACAATTATACCATAGACGACAATACCTTGATGAAATACAACGAAGAAAGTGGGTTTTACGAAAATCAAAAGTTACTCAAACAAGGCTTTTATAACTACAACTATGTGTATTTAGGTCCCAATGGCGAGTTTGACCCTGGATTTATAAGTGGCAATCACGATATTACAGAAAACCAATACCAAATCATTGTTTACTACAGAGACATAGGAGAACGCTTTGACCGTATTGTAGGTCTTGGTGAAGCCAATAGCAAAAATATAATTAATTAATTTTTTTACAAGAAGCCAGGAACCTGCTTTCCGATGCAAGTCCGCAAGGCCCAACCAAGATTTTTAAGCCTTTTCAAGAGCTTCCTACC